>JAAYJF010000063.1 GCA_012523075.1 Clostridiales bacterium
CACTAATTGTTAGCTATAGTTTTAACTGGCGAAAATAAGTTGGGGAGGGCAAAAAAAGAAAGCCTTGGTAGGATCTATCCCAAGGCCCGGAGGTATCTTATCAATTTTTCGGCAATAAAGCCGCCGCCCTTTCAATCAAGAAACCTGCATACTGGCCTTCAACCATCTGCCCGTCGCGGGCCTGCCGGAGCCAATAGTCCGGCGAATTTATTAGCCCGTTTTGCACCAGCACCCCTAAGGCCTTTACTAGCCTCTCTTCAACTAATAGCAAGTCTGCTAGCCTTTCAATGAAAAGAGCAGCATATTTACCTTCCACTGTTTTTCCGGTACGAGCCTGTCTTATCCAGTATTCGGGTGAGTTTAGAAGCCCCTTTGCGACCAGTGCTTCTACCGCCGACGTTAAATTGTCTGTCGCCTTAGACTTGAGTGCTTCCTTAAAGGCCAACCACCCCGCCCAGTTGTTCCCTTGCATGGTAGCGGGACAGATTTTGCGGCTGGCATCATAATGACGCACCACGCCCTCAATGGGGACCTTATGTTTATCCATCAGATGTCTGACTAATTCAACTGTATGAGCTACAGCTTGGTCGTAATCCCCATCGCCATTTATGCAAATTTCAACTCCAAGGGAATTCTGATTAGTAATGCCGTATTGCCCCCGGCCATCACCGCAGTGCCAGGCAGCTTGTGTATCTTCAACCAACTGAAATATTTGTTCATCGTCAACGAAGTAGTGGGCGGAAGCCTGCCGATCAGCACCGTTGAAGTACTTGAAATGAGCTTGGGCATTAGCACCCGCCCTGGGATTAGCTGTATCATGGACCACGATGAATTGAACCTTTTGACCGTTCCGGCCTGAGTAATTATGGGTGATTAATTTCTTGTCAATGGGCAGCAATTAATTTTCCTCCTTTAGTTCTTGTAAAATACCCTTTAGTTTCTCAGGGACCGGCAACCCGATACGGGTGGCATTTTCCAAAATACTAAACCCTTCGTTAGCCAGGTAGAAGAAAATAACTGCCGTTCTGATGGCACTGCCTTTTTCAAGGATATAAAAATCAATTATATGTCCTATACCCACAAGGGTGAAAATTAGCACCTTCTTAAAGATCCCCGTAAAACCTATTTCGCTGGATACCTTTTTCTCCAAAACAGCCACCATGACACCTGTCAAATAGTCAATAACCACAAAGGCCACTAGGGCGTAAACCAACCCGTCTAAACCGCCGAGAAACCATCCGATATAGCCACCTACAGCAGCAAAAACCAGCTGTAGATTATGCACCATGTCCTTCATACCCATCCCCCTTTCCCCAAAAAAGAGCACCTTCCCAGATGCCCTTCTAAAGAAAATAAAAAAAAGAAGTAATTGCTTACCCCTTTGCTACTATCTTTTGGTATTCGGCTTCAATCAACAGGCCCCTTTAATCCCCCTTTTGCTGCTCTTTAAAAATTCACCGCTCAACGGCAATGCAAAAGACCAGGGATGTGCCACTGCCACCTGTAAAAAAGGAAAATCCAGTTGTTGAAAACCCGTTAATCTTCAACTGGGACGGGGTTGAGGCGTAATCGAATTCATAATCCTGGGGTCTGCTGACATCTTTAAAACGAACGGCATAAAAATACCTGCTGACATCGGGGTAGGACTCGCTCAATAAGACCGCTATAGGTTCCCAACCTAGATTAACTGTGTAGGTATCATCGGCGGGGAAGTCCTGCCAAAATTGCCTTATCCTCCGGGCATTTCCGTTTACGCCGAAGATGCTGGCTTCCCTCATAATGTTCTGAGCCACTAAACTGGCATCACCTTGCACATACCCGCTGCCATTGTGGTATCCCGCCTTGATCGCCTGCGCCCCTATACCCGGTGTAATGATCACTGCTCCACGGTTATCCATGGTACCCACCAATTCTGTGCCCTCATCACTACTGAATGTTTTGCCGGTCAACACATCGCCAGGCATAGCATTCCCGGCTGAATCGCTACCCTGTAAGATAAAATTTATGCCGTTATACCTCAGTGAATAGATACTGCCCGCCTGGAGGTTACCGGCCGACAACGGGCTGCCGTTAGCCTTTCTAATCGCCTTTGGGCCTAGGCCGTTGAGGTTAAGGGTGCTAGGACCAGTGTTTGACACATTTATTTTTACCGCCACCCCCAGGCCCTCCACGTAGGCGGCAGGTGCTGGTTCCAGTAGCACTCCATAGCTATTTGCTACACCGGTTGCTGTTCCATAGGGCACCTGCAACCTGTAATCGGCCAGATGGGCAGCCAGAATGGCCTCCTTAGCAGCCCCTTCCACATTTGTCACCTTCGTCCGGGGGTAGTATTGGTCATAGGTCCCATCGCTTTTTTTCCGTTGCAGGAGAATGTTTATTTCCGCCATTTTGCTCCACCTCCCTTTAATAACTTCTTTCCACTAAGGGCCGATCAAGGGCCTGTCTTATTCGTTCCCCTAGGGTCGGCGGACTGCTTCCGAAAGTAGCCCTGAGCTGAAAACCTGCCCTTTCGTAGACCTCCACCACCTCGGTGACCCGGCTTTCCAGGGTAATACCCCAGCCCCGGTTTTGCACCGTTACTAGATCACCTAAATCCCAGTCCTTTCTGTACAAGTAGGGCCCTTCCGTAAGGATCTCCGTCTCAAAGGCTAGGGCAGGTGAAGCCTCGGCCAATTTTTGCACACCACGCCCGGGCAAGTCAGCCACCGTTTCTATGTCCCGAGCATCAATGAAAACCTCCAACCGCCCGAAACCGGTCTGTTCCCCACCCACTAGGACGATCTGCCGCTCCAAACCTTCGCCCTGGCCACCCACATAGGCCGTGTTTCTATAGCCCAGATCGCTTTCCACAAACCTTTGTCCTTGCACAACTTCGAAATCCGCCGAAAAAACCACTGGTGGATTATCAAACTGTCCTGCGGTTAAATCCCGACCCTCCTGGACATCAAACACCCAACGCTGATTTTGTCCATCAAGGTTTATATCCCAGCCCAGGCCGGAGACCACCGAAACCCGTTCCAGTTCTTCATCCAGTTGTTTGTACCTACTTTGATAGATGACCCTTTCTCCTCGCCCCTGATCAACAGCCGCCACCAGGTGCGGTATAATGCGATGGGAATCAACTGGTGTGATACAGTTTCTGACCACATAACCCTTCATAATCGTCTCTGCCGGGGCGTCTACCCGATCGTAGGCTTGGCCGGCCGGGGGCAAGGTAATGCGGCGGCCCAGAACTGCGGCGACAGTTGCCCCTTTTACCAGCACCTCTTCATCACCTTTGCCGCCGGGCCCCTGCCGCAATTCTCGGTGTAGTATAAGGCCCGCTTTTCCCCCCATGAGAATAAAACATCCTTTCCGCAAGCCTTTAGCAAATTGTTTTTGGGCATTGATGTGGACCGTAAATTCCCCCGGTTTGTGCCAGCGTCGGGTCCAGACCAAGCTTTCATAGTCATCTATTTCTGCTCTTAGCTTAAATTCTTTATCCATTAGCCGGATGGGCTGCATCTTTTACACCACCTTCAACCATAGATCACCCGTCTGTATCGCCGGCGGCTCTGTTTCACCAACCATCACCCGGACGCCTAAGGTTTCCTGCACACTTTCGAACCAGGATAACCAGTTAGCCCCTATGTCATCCAGGGCCTCATTCCAGATGGCCCACATTTCACTGACCGGCACTTCAATGAGGGAGGATACCAAACCGCAAGCCTCGCTCAAACGCTCATCAGTGATAGCCCCCGTTACTAGGTTAGTCGCCCCGTGCTTAACAAATATCTGGGCCAACCCTAGCTCTTTAATACTACCCGTTACCTCTAACACCGGCGCCACTGGGGTACTGGAGAATTCCCCGGGCTTAACCGCTAGCCGTATTTCCCGGGCCACCTCATCAAAACGTAGCACAACCCGATCCAAGCGGTCCAGTATGGTGTCTGCCGGCTCCAGATCAAGGAATAGTGGAGCATCATTGTGATACAGGTAGCCCCGCAAAAAGGCATACCCACTTGCCACCTCTACTCCTAACCCTTCCCCCGGTGTCACTTTAAGACCCGCCTGGCCTTTTTGGACATAGAGGCCGTCACTTAAAAAACGGGAAAAGTATTCGGCAAAATCAGCCGCTAGATACTCCCGTATATCCCCCTCTGCTGAATTAAAAAACCGGAAATGTTCAGCCATTTTTACACCCC
>JAAYJF010000132.1 GCA_012523075.1 Clostridiales bacterium
CAGGCCGCTGTAATGAACAAAGGCCGAGCGAAGTAAGCCATAAATAAGAATATAAATGGGTACTGTTACTTGGTAGTTTAAACAACAGTACCCTGTTTTTGTTATTTAAGCTTTGGGTCAGCGTATGGATGAATGTGCTATAATGAATATTAGTAGAAAATGTGCAGTAAACAGTTTGCTAAAAGAGGGAGTACTTAAGAATGAGAAAAATGGTTCCGCTCTTATTGATCACCATATTATTATGTTTTTCTGTTGTTATTAATGGGTGTACCGATGAAAACAAGAATCCCCAGCTTGATGGGATTGAATCTAATGAAGAAGGCGGTAATACTCAGGCAAATAGAATCATATTCACTGATGAGTCTAATGGAAGTATAATCAGCCCCCTTGTCACAGCAGAAATGAGGAATAAGCTTCTTAGCAGTATTGCCGGCATGAAAGAAATGGGACCCGGCGTGGGCCCATGGAAAGTTATATACTGTAATGGGGACAAAATAATCCTTTATAACTATGCCCATATCGTAGCTTGTGATATTTCGAAAGAAAACAAGGGGATATATTCCATCATTGACCTAAGGGATTTAAAGACAGGAACCTATCAAGGGTCAATAATTGCATTGGTGTACTCCAGTCCGGATGCAATGTCCTGCATTTTAGGGGCAGGGTATTGGGAAATGGACATTGAACCATCGCCCAGTCTTTATTTGTGTAATTTTTACGATGGGTCGGTTAAGGAGCTGGAAACAAATTATAATATGGCAAATGGTGAAGTCAAATGGTACAAAAACATGCAGAGCTTTGATCTGCTGCCTTGGTATGTTTCAATCAAAGGAAATGACACCGGTATTATTTGGGATGTAGATGGTGGAAAGAGGGTAGACAGTATTCCTAAAGACGCCAGGCTTGAAACGGTAGAAGAAAATTATATAGAGCGTATTAAAATAGATACGGGCTATACCTATTTATATTGGTGGAAGGTTAATGGAAATTCTGTTATAGGTGCACCATACAGAAAAGATGCAGACAATGCCAGCGACTTAAAACTTACTGATTTTGAGATTATCGAAGTTAATCTGCAAGATATTTCAGGCAAAGTATTGTATAAACTTGCCTATCCCGGGATTACCAACTTTTAATTGGAATACCGGAAATAGTTTGGTGAGCCTATGGAGGTGGGTGGTATGAAAAATTTTCGAAGTGGAATAGTCCCTGAATAGTCCCTATAGGTGTTATGTGAACGGAGGATAAGAATGAAGATAATACACCGTTTGTTAGCTGCTCTTCATGGGTTTGTAGGAATAGGGGCCTTATTTGGCGGATTAGCGGCCATCATTAATCCCCAAGCACCCCTTGGAATGCCAATCGAAGCTTTAAAGGGTTCACCTTTCAGTAATTATCTAATTCCCGGAATTATCCTATTTACTGTAATTGGACTAGGAAATATATTCAGTGCTTTAATGTTTCGTTTCAAATTAAAATTTCAAGGATATATAAGCAGTGTTTTCAGCTGGGCTTTAGTAATTTGGATTGTTGTGCAGTGTGTAATGCTTAATACGGTTGTTTTTCTGCATATCCTATTTCTTATTATTGGATTGGTTGAAGGCGCCTTATCAATGGTAATTTTGTTCCGAGAGCGTCTATTTCCAACAAATCTGATCATTAAGCTACTATATGGGATAAAAGGGCAAAGACGCTTGACATGATTGTCTGATGAAGAATGAATGAAATAGACATAAGATCCTTCGCTGCGCTCAGGATGACAGCAGTGTAAAGTTTTTATCCCGTTATATATAGTAAGAATGGGGAAATGTAAACCAAATAGGCTTCATCGGCGCCATTGAATATAAATGTGAGCGAGGCTTTTTAAATGGAATATAAGTATGCCAATAACGACAATTACGAGGACTTTTCAAGTGGCCGCGTTCTGTATCACGGAAGCGGTATGACAAACTTCCCGGTTAGACTTGCCCAGGAGATATTCGGAAGGTGCCTGCAGCACTCGCCCAAAAAGAATGATATTTGTTTATACGATTGCTGCTGCGGCGGGGGGTACCTGCTTACTGTTTTGGGTTTTTTAAATCAAGGCACCATTGGGAAAATCATTGGCAGTGATATAAGTATGGAATTGCTTAATACTGCAAAAAAGAACTTAGCTTTACTGGGTAAACAAGGAATGGATAAGCGGATAGCAGAAATTGAGCAAATGATAGAAAGCTATAAGAAGCAATCCCATATTGATGCAAAAAAGAGCGCAATTACACTTAAGGGTTTGATTAGAACCAATATTGAGTTTGAAGTGTTCCAATCCGATGCACTGAAGGATATTGCCCTTAAGGCAAAGCCGGACATTATTGTTACCGATGTTCCCTATGGCAACCTGGTGGATTGGACAAGGAATGAAGAAAACGTTATAAATAGGCTTTTGGACGTGCTCCATGGAATTTGCCACTGCGATACAGTCATAGGGCTTTGTATGAACAAGAAACAGAAAGTTAAGAACGAGAGATTTATTCGATTAGAAAAACAGCAGGTTGGTAAAAGGAGATTTGAAATTTTAAAAATAAGCTAAATGCATCTATGATGCTTCAGCGGCTTGTTTTTATCACCATACCTGACGCTTCCACATAGGTTTATATTAAACAATACGATTTGTTTATTAACCAGTAAGAAGCGGGAGGTGTTTTTTTGTGCGTTTCTATTATGGTGATAAAACCCCGCTGAGGGTATTGGATGAAATAGAATTCTGGAAGCAGCAGGAAAGCGAGCATACCGTAGTAATCCGTCAGATAGTAGATGACCTGGAAAGAGAATTCATGCAGCAGCTCAGGGAATGGGAACTGGCCTTTTCTCAAGCGGAAGGAAATGCAGTCCGCTATATCGAAGCGGTTATAAGATCCAAGGGAGCAATTAGCCCTGAATTATGCGAAAGGATTAAACAGTTTGCAGTGTTTGCACGCAATCAAAGCCTTGGCTTTGTGGCCTTTTTGGATCGGCTTGTCGCAGAAAGTGATGCAGTAAAGAATAACGAAATAGCTGTAGTGGTAATAAACCATATCCGCAGGGAATCCGAATACCTAATCGGAATTGTAACTGCAGCCCTGAAATACTTCTAGGGATGCATGTGTTTCGGGAATATTTATATGAAATGAGACGGCGCAGGAGAGCTTCTCCTGCTTTAATATTTTTGGGACTATACCCTTTTTTTATTTGCCAAGTTATATATAGCGTGCTTAAGATTTTACATAGCTATAATCCTGAGCGAAAGATCTTTCGGAAGATAAAACCAAGATCCTTCAGTCGTTCCTCCTTCAGGATGACACTTAATATGTAACTTCATTAATGCGTTATATATAGTTGGGATGGCAGATAAAGGAATGTAATACAATTAGTGCGTTTTATTTAGGGTAAGAGGAATAGAAAACGAAGTAGCAGTACAAAATAGTTTTATGCAGGGGCCTTCTAAAAGCTTATTTACACAACTTTAGTTGTGATAAATAAAGAATAAAACAAATTGGAGGGAACAGTTGTGAGCACAAAAAGAGAACAAAAGATTGAAAGTGCTGTCAAAAAAGGGTATGAATATTTCGAAAAAACATTTAACTGAGCGCAGAGTACGTTAGCAGGTCTGCTACACGAATTCATGCCGGATAACCCATGTAATGGTGATTTGGTAAAGTCTTGCAGTGCAATGCCGGGGCTAGGCACAAGGGGCGAAACCTGTGGTACGGTATCCGGTGGCATTATGTTTCTGGGCGTACTATATGGTAGGGATAACGTAACGGAGCCACGGCTATCCTATGAGGAAAACAAGAAGTTTGTTGAAAAAATGGCCATAGCAACTGAGTTTGGTGACAAATATATGGAACTTAAGGGCAGCACATTGTGCAAAGACATACACACCGGCGTTATGGGCAAAGAATATGAGTTCAGAGAATTTGATAAACTTATGGAGTTCTATAATGCCGGTGCGGATAAAAAGTGTCAGGACGTAGTAGAGGCCGCCATCAGATTGGTATGCGACTTGATTCTGGATGAGGATGGAAACATAATTAGCAGAGATTAGTGGTACTGCAAAACCTTCATCATAATTACAATGCGTATGATTTTTGTGATGGAGGTTTTTGCTTTTAATTGGTCATAAGTAGGCAACTGTATAACAGTTTAAGAGGGAGGATAAGTATGGATATCGCAGATTCCGCGCTAATAATAAGCGATGAAACCGAGGCGAAAATAGACGAGCGAGGGATAAAAAAAACCGACATAAAGGAAGTGCTTGCTTGGGCAGAAAACGGTGTAAAGCTATATATTGATGGAGAAAACCGTTTTCTCGCCAAAAAGAGAATGGGAAATTTTACTGCATATGTAGAATACGACAAAGTGGATGACGGATACAGAATACAGGATGTATACAGCCATCGTGTATCACTTACGGAAGACCAGGAATAGGAGGGTAATAAGTGGCGAATTGGATGTGCAGCAAATGTGAAGTAGAAGTGGATAAGGTTGATGATATAAAGATAATATACAAGGACCTTGACCTTCCTCCAGCCTCGGGCTATCGCTGCCCGCAATGCAGCGTTGAATATATTGACGGTGAATATGCAGCAAATGACCTTGCCTCCGTTGAGGAGATGCTGGAAGGAAAGTAAACCCTATGCCGGAAGAAAGGATGCCCCTTGCAAAGGCTTTTGCATTGCGCCCTGAGCGGTTTCGCATGCTGGAAAAGGGCATAAAAAGTGCCGGGTGGGAAGGCAAATCTTTATCGCTGCTTGAAATCGGATGTTCCAAAGGCGATGCTGCAGCATTTTTAATTGGGGAAAATGATTACCAAATTACAGCAATAGATATTTCGCAGGAGCTTATAGACCAAGCCCTTGAGGAGCACAGCTTGGCTATGGGGAGCGGTAAGCTAAAATTTTTATGCGCCGATGCAACGACACTACCCTTTGGAGAAGAAAGCTGTGACGGTATCTACAGTGAAGCGGCCTTTTCTGCTATTCCCGACAAGGGAAAGGTAACAGAGGAGTTCTATAGAGCAATAAAACCGGGTGGCCGGGTTTTAATAAACGATTTTGCCCTAGGCAGGGGTACAGGAAAGGACTTGAGGGATGAAGTAATGCACATTCCGTGTTTTGCAGGGGTGCAGACTATTGAAAGCTACATTGGTTTGTTTGAAAAAGCGGGTTTTAAGACAACACTCTGCCGTGAAGATTATGGGGAATTGATACGGGTATCTAGCTGGCTATGCAAAATATATGGAGTGGGCGTAAGGCAGATAGGAGGTTACCTTAGCTGCTATTTTCGCATGGGCAATCCGGATGCTGGAGACTGTAGCGGCAAAAACTCAAAAGGAATGTTCTTCAAAAGGGCAAAACTTACCTACTGTCAGATGATTTTTGAAAAAAGCAATGATTAAATGGAGGCGAAGAAGATGTATGACTATGATGTGTTGTGTATAGGAGCCGGGTCGGGCGGGTGCGCATCAGCCATGAGAAGCGCGGACCTTGGTAAGAAGGTCGGGCTTGTGGAATATCGCAGGAACGGTACCGGAGGGACATGCGTAACCAGGGGATGCATCCCGACAAAAGTGTTACTGCAATCCGCCAGGGTGTATTCAGAGGTGCTGGATGCCAAAAAATACGGTGTTGTAGTGCCGGAGGCTCGGCTGGATTTGAAAGCAGTCCATCAGAAGAAATCTGCCGCGGTTGCCGGACTGAAATTCGGTTTGGACAACATGCTGATAAAACCGAGAGGCATCGCAAGGATTTCGGGCAAGGCAAAACTTATTGATAATCACAGCGTAGAAATCACTGACGGCGACAAAGTGTCAGTTATTACGGCGGAAAACATAATTATCGCAACGGGCAGTGAGCCTGCACTGGTTCCGGCATTCAACATAGACCACAAAAGGATAATTACCAGCGATGAGGCACTAAACCTAATGGAAATACCAAAGGAAATGATTGTTATCGGGGCAGGTGCCCTGGGGCTTGAGTTTGGATTCCTGTTCTCAACCTTTGGTTCAAAGGTGACTATCGTGGAAATGATGCCCCATGTAGTTCCAACCATGAAAGATGATGAAATGGCCGGTGTAATATCCGGTTATTTGGAAAATACCGGTATAAAATTTAAATGCGGCTCGGCAATTTCGAAAATCAGCGTAACAGGAAATGAACGCGTCCTATGCGAACTGGAAAACGGGGGGAAACTGGAAACCGATATGGTGCTGGTGGCAATTGGACGAAGCCTAAATACAAAGGGTATCGGCTTGGAAGAGGTGGGAGTTGAACTGGACCAAAAGGGACAGGTTGTGGTGGACGACCAGTTGAGAACAACCGTGCCCAATATTTTTGCGGTGGGTGATATCACCAAGGGGCCGCAGCTGTCGCATAAGGCACAGAAGCAGGGACTGGTCGTAGCGGAAGTGATTGCGGGTAGTGACGTCCGTATGTCCTATGACGTCATTCCATCGGCTATATTTATACATCCGGAAATAGCGATGGTGGGTATTACTGCAGATGATGCAAAGGATGAGGGAATAGAAACCATCGTGGGCAAAATGCAGTTTTCCAGCAATGAAAAGGCGATGGCAATGCAGAAAACAGCAGGTATGATAAAAGTGACCGCCCGTGCAGATAACCATAAAATAATCGGTGGCCATATATTTGGCGAAGATGCGTCGGTACTGATAGAAGAGATTGCCATCGCTATCCAGAAGGGTTTGACATTGGAGGATATAGCGGACAGCATCCACGCGCATCCGACCCTATCGGAAATAGTCATGGAAACATGCAAGAATGCTCTGGGCAAGGCCTTTCATAAATAAAAAATCTTTAAAAAGGTAATAGTGAAAAATGTGATGGTAGGAACTTTAGGAGAGTATTATGGCTGAACAAATATTTGAAACGGAAAGCCTTTGCCCGGAGTGCCTTAATAAAATACCGGCGGTTTATGAAAGGGACAATAACAAGGTATATCTGAAAAAGGCATGTAAAGACCACGGCGACTACAGGGTATTGGTTTGGAGTGATGCGAACCAGTACCTGAGCTGGAGTGAGCAGTCGGTACACGCACAAAAATTAAGAGGCGGATACGGGGTTAAAAGAGGGTGCCCCTTTGATTGCGGGCTGTGTAGGGACCACGAGGGAAGAACATGTACAGCGGTCCTGGAGATTACATATAGGTGCAATATGGAATGCAGGGTATGTTTTGCGGACACAAAAAAGGCTAGTTATGAACCGCCCCTTAATAAAGTAATGGAGATGTACCGGGCAGCCTATCAAAACGGCGGGCATTGCTCCATTCAATTAAGCGGCGGAGAACCCACCCTAAGAAAGGACCTGGCAGATATCCTGAAAATGGGTAAAGGGTTGGGCTTTACGCACATCCAGGTAAATACAAACGGCATTAAAATTGCACAAAGCAAAGAATACCTGCAAAGCTTGAAAGATGCAGGGGCTGATTTGATCTACCTGCAGTTCGACGGCACCGAGGATGAAATATATAAAGAAATCCGAGGCAGGAGCATGTGGGAAATAAAACAGCGGGCGGTAGAAAACTGCGAAAAAGTCGGGATAGGAATCATATTGGTTCCGACCATAATTCGGAAAATAAATGACCATAATATAGGAGACATTATCGAATTTGCAAAGGAGCATATGCCGACCGTGAAGGGAGTGCATTTCCAGCCGGTAAGTTTTTTCGGGAGGTTTCCGGGCCGGGTACCCAAGGACGAGGACAGGATGAACCTTTCGGATATTATTTTTGAACTGCAAAAGCAGACAAAGGGTGAAATAAGCAGTGATTATATTGTTCCGAGGAAAAGATATGACCCGCATTGTGCCTTCAGCAGCCTATTTTATCTGACAGAGCAGGGGAAATTGAGGGCGCTCACCAAGGAAAACCAAAATATGCTGTTGGACAATAAAACGGATTTTGCAAAGAAGGCCAATGAGTTCACAAACGCCCACTGGAGAATGCCCAAGGGAAGCGGGAACAAAACAAGCAGACCAGAAATGGGAAGCTTTATCGATAGGCTAAGGAATTATTCTTTGACAGTTACAGGCATGGGGTTTCAGGATGTATGGAATATTGACATAGGCCGACTGAAGGGGTGTTGTGTACACGTGGTAACGGCGGACAACCGGGTGGCACCCCTGTGCGCATTCCATGTGACTAGCATAGGTGGTGAGAGGCTTTACAAGAATGGGTAGGCTGCTGTATTATACCAAAAGCGTTTGCCCCATGTGCCTGGAAACGGTTTATGCCGCAATTGAAGAGGAATGCGACGGTATATATATGAAAAAGGAATGCAAAGAGCACGGAGGGTTTAAAACACTGGTCTGGAGGGACAACGCAAAAAACTATTTAAAGTGGCTTTCCTTTGGCGGAATGGATGTTGAAAAACTGCCCCGTACGACGGGGGAAGTCGACAGGGAGATTGGAGAAGTGTCCTTCTCAGGTGAAGCATGTGCTCAGCCCTGTTCCGGTGCGTTAATGACAACCAACCGGTGCAACAACAATTGTCCTGTATGCTTTACCAGGGATAGCAGCGAGCCCTTGTATGAACCGTCACTGGATGAATGTAAAAATCTAATAATTCAATATAAAAATAAAGCCGGGGACAATGCACTTTTGGAACTATGCGGCGGAGAACCAACGGTAAGAGAAGATATTTTTGAAATATCAAAGTTCGCCTCCCAAAACGGGTTTCATTACATACAGCTAAATACCAATGGAATAGAGCTTGCAAAGAGCGGGGAGTATTGCGAAAAGCTTAAAGCAAGCGGGGTTACAACAGTATACCTGGGTTTTGACGGAGTAACGCAAAAGCCTTATATAAACAAGTACGGTAGGGATATGCTGGGCATCAAAACGTCCGCCCTGGAAAACTGCAAAAAGGCCGGGCTGGCGGTGGTGCTGGTTACCTGCGTTATCCCCCGGGTGAACGACAATGAGCTGGGGGATATTGTCGCCTTTGCAAAGGCGAACATGCCCACTGTCAAGGGGATATACCTTCAGCCCATAAGCTACTTCGGCATTTATCCAAAAGGGGATATAAGGCGCATTACTATCCCGGAAGTCTTAAGAAGCCTTGAACTGCAAACGGACGGGGAAATCAAGGCGAGTAATTTCTCACCGGGGGCCTATGAACATCCCCAATGCTCGTTCAATGGATGCTTTATATTAAGCAAGGGCAACAGGCTAAAAAGCCTGACAAGTTTCTCAAAGAAAGAAAGAAATCCGGAAGGGTATAAAAGAATACGCCAGTCCATAAAAAATACATGGATGCCAGGCCGGGTTCCAATGCTCACAATAGGGGGCATGGCCTTCCAGGATGCCTGGAATATTGATATACTGCGCATAATGAGCTGTTCGGTACAGATTATTGGATGGGATAACAAAATGATTCCCCTATGCAGTAAATATCTAACAAGCTGCAGCGGAGAAAAAATTCACCCGGGAATTAGTTAAATGGTGTAGGGGGAGATTACGAAATGGGCGTTAACCTGGAAGAAGGGCTTTTTGAGCTGTGTTCAAAAAGAATCATGGCGGACGAAGAGTTTATAGCTGTGGCAAGGAACAGGAACTTTGGCAAAGTAAACAATGACCTGTTCCAGGAATTCAGGTTATACCAGTTGAAAAAGACAATCAGGCATGTATATGAGAACAGCTGCTTTTACAGGGAAAAATTCCGGGAAAGAAGTGTAGGGCCAGAGGATATTAAAAGTCTCAAGGATATTGAAAAATTTCCATTTACATTTCCGGAAGACCTTAGGCATTCAAGTTATGACTTTCTTTGCATATCCCAAAGGGACGTGGAAAAACCCGTTACCTTTTTCAGTTCCGGTACAACGGGGATTAGGAAAAGAATCTATTTTTCAAGGGCAGATATCATAAAAATAATGCAGTTCCTACCGCGGGGGATGAATACTGTTACCGACAGGGACAACGGCATTATTCAGATACTTTTGCCCAATTCAGCGGGAAGGGGGATCGGGTATCTTTTAGCCGAAAGCCTTAAAAGCTTTGGAATGAGGGCCGTAATTTCAGATATGGGATGGCCGGCGGATAAAATTATGCGCTTGTGCCTTACTGAAAAGCCCGATGTATGGTTCGGGGACGCGGGTACCATTTTCAGGGTCACAAAGGAAACGGCAGGCAAAATGGATTTATCCAAGCTAGGGGTAAAAGTGTTATTCCTTACCATGAGCAATGTAGCCCGTTCTATGAAGGAATACCTTGAGAAGGCTTGGAACTGCCGCGTGGCAACTCACTATGGCTTGACCGAAATGGGCTGGGGCCTGGCGGTGGACTGCGATAGCTGCGACGGCTATCACTACAATGAACTGGATGTTATTGCAGAGGTGGTTGACCCCCAAACGGGCAATGTGCTGCCCGATGGAGAAGAGGGAGAGCTGGTTTTTACAAGTATTGGAAGGGAAGCGATGCCTATTATCCGTTTCAGAAGCGGGGATATTTCCAGCCTGTCAAAGGGTAGCTGCGGGCGAAGTCTTAAATCTATGGGGCATATTGTAAGGCGCATTGAAGGCATGTATGACCTTGGTGATGGAAGGTATATATACCCGGCACTACTGGAGGAAGCCATTTACAGCATACATGAAGTGGTCGATTACAGGGCGTCTGTCAAGGGTCGGCAGCTTTATATCGATTTGGAGACCGTGGATAAGGCGTATTATGGGCGGCCCGAGGAAAGCGTGAAAAAGGAGGCGATGGAACGCCTGCTTGCGATAGATGAAATAGGGAATTCACAGGTTGAATTAACAGTGGAATTATTGGAAAACGGTGCGCTGAAACCCTTCTGCCATCAGAAAAAACGGATTGAAGAAAGAAGGTAATTCCATGAAAAGCTGCAGCATGGGCGGATGCCAGTTTTATCATTTAGAATCCTCTGTGAAAGGAAAGCAATAAATGGCCAGGAGAAAGATGTTGTCTGCCTGCGAGGTATTCCTTAAATGCATAAAAAGCAGCACTTTGTCTCCGGCGGAACTGGCAAGGGCTTTAGAGCGCTTCGGTATAAGTGCAGAATGCGTTATTAAGGCTGCCGAAGAACTGCCGGAACACTACCACCTTGACTTGGAAGGCATAAGGAGAATTATTGAACTGTATATTGCAGAGTTCATAGACTTATTCAAAAATACCGACAGTGCCCTCATATGCACAACCCACCCAACCCCCCTTTATGTAATGCTGCTTGTTGGCAATGCCGGGAGAAGTGGTGTTAGAATCAAAACTCCGGGATTTGTTGCCATGCTGGTGCTTCGAAGCTTTTTTTTATGGAAGGAGGATATAAAAGGGGTATGGGGTTCGGAGTTACTAGTATGTGGTATGAATCAAATGCGGTTGTTTCTCATTAAAAATGAATGTATTGACCGGCCGGCGGTGTTCTGGAACTGGGGCCTTTTATGCGATGAAAACTGTATAACTGGAAGAATACTAAAGCAGCATTATCCTGAGATTGAGAAAATAGATATAAAAGGGTTAAGGGGTAGTAATTCGGATAAAGAGCTTTTTCAACACCTATGTAGCCAGATTGAAAAGGCATTTATAAAATTAAGACGAGTATTGGACCTGGATATAAGTGAAAATGCTGAAAAACAAGCATGGAACCAATGGATGTCGCTGGTTCTGACAATAGAATCAATTACTAGGCTTAATAATAAGCTCCAGGGTCAGCTGCTGGGAGGGAATGACCTGGCCCTTGTCCACAGTGTTTTAATTACCGCTTTTTCAGACTGGACGCCGCTTTTGGAAGCGCTAGAACTATTATACGTTGAATTAAAAAATAGAAGAAGCCGAATTGAACATTCCCATAAGGAATACGCCAATAAAGCGTGTCTTTATTGTTATTATGTACCGCTTACAACCCCACAAGTCAGCAGCCTCTTCGCAAGGCATGGAATAAGTCTAATAGGTAACACGGCTTTCTTATTCCGCAAGGCCGGGGAGCTTTCGCCAAAAAGCCTGAATGAAAGAATCGCTCTAATGTGTATGCAAATACTTATCGGCGGTGATTGCGAAACAGAGGCGGAGGCAGTGTGCAAACAACTGGGGAAATACCGATGCCGGGGATACCTGACAGGGATGTATGCTTATGACAGGTGGCTGGGTAGTGGGCAAAGGGCTGTAGCGGAACTGATTGAAAAAAAGTTTGGGTATCCCGTATTTTTTCTCGATATGGATTTCTGGCACAGTAATGACCTGGAAATATTGGAGGCCAGGATTAAGGCAATAGCAAAGCGTATAACAGGGGATTGCTAGATATGGTTTGAAAAATGCGCAAATACAGGTGTGGGAAAATGTGTTATGCCGTTGGTTTCAACGGGCGGGCCGGAGGATACCAGGGGCTTTGACAGGTACGAGGTGGACGGGATAAAGGTTTTTGTACAAAAAGGTATTACTACAGCGGATGGGGTGCTTAAGTTCAGGCTTAGGAGGTTCTTGTTCTTTACCGATATTGAAGCGGTGGGCGTAAAGGTGATATAATTTATGCAAATACCATTTTGAGGTGGTTTTTATGAATATCAGGGAAATTCAGGAGCAGCGCGAGCTTGAAATGCTACCGCCCTATGCCTGCCCATCATCAAAGAGCAGGGGAAGGGAGCGGGAGGAAGAAAAGTGCCCCATACGGACCGACTTCCAGCGGGACCGGGACAGGATTATACATTCCAAGGCTTTCCGGCGACTAAAGCACAAGACCCAGGTGTTTATTTCCCAGGATAACGACCATTACAGGACAAGGCTCACCCATACGCTGGAGGTTAGCCAGATTGCCAGGACCATAGGCAATGCCCTTATGCTCAACACTGACCTTATTGAAGCGACGGCCCTTGCCCACGATGTGGGGCACACACCCTTTTCCCATTCGGGGGAAGAAGTGCTCAACGACCTTA
This sequence comes from Clostridiales bacterium, assembly GCA_012523075.1. GTDB lineage: Bacteria > Bacillota > Clostridia > Ch29 > Ch29 > JAAYEV01. The sequence goes on from JAAYJF010000132.1 coordinate 12,915, forward strand.
TGCCCGGCGGCTTCCGTCACAATGAAAACAGCGTCAGGGTGCTGACGGTAATAGAGGAGGGGAGCGGCGGCCGGGGGTTAAACCTCACCTGGGAGGTGCTGGACGGTGTCCTTTTTCACAGCGGTTTCGGCAAAAAAGGCAGCGAGGCCGGTACGCTGGAGGGACAGGTTATAAAGCTTAGCGACAAAATCGCCTACGTCCAGCACGACATCGACGACAGTATAAGGGCGGGCATACTAAAAC
>JAAYJF010000147.1 GCA_012523075.1 Clostridiales bacterium
CTGTACAGGTGATAGAACAAGGAAAAGTCGAGAATTTGATAAGAAAATGGGGACTTATTGATGCATAAATATACTATGAAAGGTAGGTGCTAAGAGGTGAAGCCTAGAGAATCTAACCTGTTACTTAAGAGGATGAAGTCTGAAGAATCCGAATTTGCCGTTCTGAACGTAGTGAAGAATCCGAATCTGTCATTTAAGAGGGTTAAGCCCGAAGAATCCTTCGGAGACAGACATAAGATCCTTCGCTTCGCTCAGGATGACAACCGCTACGCAAGGTCCTTCGCTCCGTTCAGGATGCCAATCGCTTCGCTCAGGATGATACACTACAGGATGACACACTAGGAGATGTATAGCTTTATATGCGTTCTATATAGTTCGTAGCTGGTAGGCGTCAAAGCGGGGCTTGAGGTTATTGATGGTAGGCGTAAGGGTAAAGTTTGAGGGGCACAGGTGGCAGAGGGTAGTCGGTAGCTATAGGACAGAGATTATGGGTCGCAGGCTATAGCGAAAAGGGGACATATCTCACTTCCTGGATGAATGTCCCCATTAGGACCACTGTCCACAGACTACTGAGAACTGCTTGCCAATCACTGCCCATTGTTTACAGGTCAAATTCCTCTGCGATGGCGGATACGGCTTTGCTCTGGTCCTTCGGGTCTATGGTACAGGAAATGCGTATCTCGGAGGTGGTTATTATCTTTACTTTAATATTATTTTCCGCCAGCACCGAAAACAGTCTGGCCGCCACCCCAGACTGGGTTTTCATGCCCATACCCACCACCGAGAGCTTTGCAATATCGGTATTCGTTTCAATGGTAAAGGGCCCGATTCTGGTCTTTAGCGATTCAAGGCATTCCAAAGCCGGGGCCAGGTCATTCCTGGGTATTGTATAGGATACACTAATCCGGTCACCAACAGGAGTTGTCTGGCTTATCATGTCCACGTTTATGTGTCTTTCAGCCAGGCTTTTGAACAATTCGGATACTGAATTAACGGTGTAGGGGAATTCGTTTACCGTTACCATTGCATCGTTGTTGTCCACCGCCAGACCGGTGATCACAGTTTCTTCCATTATCTCGTCACTCTCCTTTATATAGGTACCGGGGCTTTCTCCGGTGTTTACCGCTACATATATAGGCACGCTGTATTTGTGTCCTATCTCTATAGAGCGGGGATGCATAACGTCGGCGCCCAGGCTAGCCATCTCCATCATTTCCTCGTAGCTTATATATTCCAGTTTGCGGGCAGAGGGATAAAGCTCGGGGTCTATCGTGTATATACCGTCCACATCGGTATATATTTCGCACACTGCACCAAGCTTTGCTGCTAGAGCCACCGCTGTGGTGTCCGACCCGCCGCGACCCAGAGTGGTTATTTCATTGTTAGTGTTTATACCCTGGAACCCCGCCACAATGACAACGTTATCCCTGTCCAGTTCCTTGTTTACTACCGACGCGTCAATGTCGTATATTTTGGATTTGGTATGAAAGCCTTCGGTCATAAGTCCTATCTGATGCCCGGTAAAGGAGCGGGCCTTGCAGCCTATCTCGTTAAGAGCTATCGACAAAAGTGCTATTGAAACCTGTTCACCGGTGGATAGGAGCACATCAAGTTCCCTTGGCCGTGGGTTGTCGCTTAAACCATAGGCAAGGGAGATCAGTTCATTGGTGGTGTTCCCCATTGCCGATACCACCACCACAAGTTTTGCGCCAGATTCCTTCCTTTTTTTAATCCTTTCAGCCACCCTCTTAATTTTATCCAGGCTCCCCACCGACGAGCCGCCGTATTTTTGAACAACTACATCCATTTCTTCACTTCCTTGTCCTGGTTTATCTTACCCAAAAGCCGCCGACCGCAGGGAGTGCAATCGACGGCTGGTATTTTGACGGATTATTCCCTTAAGTCCTGCATTAGCTTCTTTTGTCCTTGGTAGCCAAAGTCCTCCCCTTCCCTTTCTCAATAGCCCTCGAGCAGCCTTTAAAATCCGGGGTGCTCGCCTATGGCTACTAAAAAGCCCTGGTTACCGAAGAGTCGAAGCCTTTCAACCTCAAGCCCTTTCAGGCCACCGTATATATAGACCTTAACGGGGTGGTTTTACCGCATTTATATTTGGTCATTGGGGTATCATTCCATTCCGTGTCTAGGATATGGTGCTGTCCATATTGTAGAGCCCGGGCCCCTGCCGTACAATAAACCGGGCTGCCCTCAGCGTTCCCAACGCAAATATCCTCCGCGACAGCGCCAGATGTCTTATCTCAATTATTTCGTCGGGGCCGGCGAACAGTACGCTGTGTTCCCCCGGCATTGTGCCGCCCCGTACCGCGTGAATGCCTATTTCGCTCTCCGTCCTTTTGCCGGTCTGCGGGGCCCTGCCGTATACAAATTTGCTATTCCCGCCCCGGGCATCCCTTACAGCCTCCGCCAGCATAAGCGCTGTACCGCTTGGAGCATCCGCCTTCTGATTGTGATGAAACTCGGTTATTTCTACGTCAAAGCCTTCGGTGAGCACTGATGCCACACTGCGACATAAATCCTTGACCACGTTGACGCCCACCGACATGTTGGCGGTATGGAAAACCGGGACCGTTTTTGCTGCCCGCTCCAGCAGTTCGCTGTGTTCTTTACTCAGGCCGGTGGTAGCAACCATAAGGGCCGTTTTGGTGTCTATGGCGTAGGGTACCAGGGAAAAGACCGAATCAGGCCTTGAAAAGTCGATTATTACATCCGCCTGGCCGTTAAACAGGTCAATGCTTTCAAAGACCGGATAGCCACAGGGATTGACATCGGCGTTTTTGTCCACCCCGGCCACTATTTCTATGTCCGGCACCTTTGATACCTCTTCGGATATCATTCTTCCCATCTTGCCGTTGCAGCCATTCAAGACGGCTTTAATCATACTTACTACCCCCTTAACTCCAGCCCATAATCAACCAGTGTCTTCTTCACAAACTCAAGGTTCTTCTCTGTCATATCGGTGAGGGGCAGCCTTAGTTTGCCCACGTTGTATCCCAGCAGATTCATGGCTGTTTTTATAGGTATCGGGTTAACCTCACAGAACATCGCCTTGAATATGGGCATAATCTTAAGCTGCAGTTCTTTACTTTTCTGTACATCCCCCTCAAGGTATGCGGCAACCATATCGTGCATGTCCTCGGGTATTATGTTGGCGGTCACCGATATTACTCCCTTGCCACCCAGCGACAGCAGGGGTACCACCTGATCATCGTTCCCAGAGTACAAATCAAGGTTATCTCCGCACAGGAAGGCGGTTTCTGCAATGTGGGTGAAGTTACCGCTGGCTTCCTTTATCCCCGCTATGTTTTTGTGCGCCGAGAGCGTGTGCAGGGTCTCCGCCGTAATGTTCAACCCGGTTCTGGCGGGTACGTTGTATATTATAATTGGTATGTCAACGCTGTCCGCTATCGCTGTAAAGTGCTCCACCAGCCCCTTTTGGGTGGTCTTATTGTAGTAGGGGGTAATGACCAGCAGTGCGTCTGCCCCCACCTCCTGGGCGTATTTGCTCCTTCTTATTGTCTCAGCCGTGTCGTTTGTTCCGGTACCGGCTACTACTGGTATTCTTTTGTTGGTTTTCTCCACCGTGTACTTTATTGCGCCTTTAATCTCCTCCTCGGTCATTGTGGAGGCTTCTCCGGTGGTGCCGCAGATGATAATTGCGTCGGTGAATCGTTGGATATGCATTTCAATTAGTTCGCCAAGCTTTTGGTAGTCCACTCCGTCCTCGGTAAAGGGAGTTACTATAGCAACTCCGGATCCGGTAAATACTGACATAAAATCATCCTCCTAATTATTTTTGTTCTTTTCCTATAACTAACTCCGCTATCTGTACCGCATTGGTAGCCGCGCCCTTCCTGACATTGTCCGCAACCACCCATAGGTTCACACCGTTTTCAATACTTTCGTCTCTTCTTACCCGGCCGACGTATACAAGGTCGGTATCTGCTGCCACCGTTGCCAGGGGGTACAGGTTGCTGCACGGGTCGTCCAGCAGTTTTATTCCGGGACTACTTTTAAGCAGCTCCTTGAGGTCCTTGATTTGGAAGGGCTTTTTGAGCTCTACATTGATTGACTCGCTATGGCTTCTTTCGACCGGAACCCTGACGGTTGTAGCGGTTATCCTAAGTGTTTCGTCGCCAAGAATCTTTCGCGTTTCGTCTATCATTTTCATTTCTTCCTTGGTATAACCGTTGTCTAGGAACACGTCTATATGAGGCAGGCAGTTGTTTACTATGGGATGGGGATAAAGGGCCGGCCCCTTACCCAGCAGCCCGTCGTTTAAGTCCTTAACCCCTTTGTATCCGGAACCCGAGACTGCCTGGTAGGTGGAAAAAACCACCCTTTTTATGCCATACCTATCCTGCAACGGTTTAAGAGCCACCACCGCCTGAGTTGTGGAGCAGTTGGGATTGGCTATTATACCCTTGTGTTTTTCTATGTCTCCTGGGTTAACCTCCGGTACCACCAGCGGGACATCCTTTTCCATCCTCCAGGCACTGCTGTTATCAACGACAACCACACCTTTCGCAGCGGCTATGGGAGCAAACTTTCTGCTAGTGTCCCCGCCTGCGGAAAACAGCGCTATATCCAGACCTCTGTCGAAGGAGTTCTCGGTGAGCCTTTCCACTACGTATTCTTTACCCTTAAAGGTGAGGGTTTTACCCTCGGACCTTTCGGATGCGAGGAGGTAGAGTTCCCCGACGGGGAAGTCCCTTTCCTCCAATACTCTAAGGAATGTTTTGCCTACCATTCCTGTCGCGCCTACTATTGCGACCCTGTAACCTTTCATTTACTCCGCCTCCTCAAACAATGCTTCCTGATACATTATTATATGTAAGGAAATGTATTATATTATGAAGCTATAAAAAAGCCGACTCGGTAATAAGCCGGCCGACACTATGAACACGCAGACCTACTTTCGCAGGGCAGGCCTGGTTTTTTGATAGCGCTCCACCGGTTAAGGTGACAGTTATCCGGTTCTTTACCGGATACCCAGGCGGCACTCCAAGGGAGGAGTGTAACCTTCGGCATTTTTCCCTTTCGTTATCCTTCAACGGAGTCCCTTCTCCTTTGGATACTTACTTATGAAAGATGCGCCTCTATCACAACAGTTATTAATTTTTACTATGATAACATTATACGGTACGTTTGTCAATGAACTAAAACAGCCTTTGTGACGGCCGGCAGATGTAAGAAAAAGCGTACCTGGTGCCCTTTTCATGCTGGGCACCAGGAATGAGAAGAAAGGATACGTCTATCCGCTTCACAGAGCTGCTACTTTAATTTCAGCGAGGACGTTTTAATAAAGGGTGTCGAGATGTTTGTCAGAATACTGGAAGAGGCAGGGGGCTTCATTGGTTGGGCACAATATGGAAGCTTAGTTTTTTAAGAAGTATATAAAGAAGTTTCTTTTCAAGCTCGGTCATATCAGCGGCGGTGGAAGAACCATGGGTCATGCCGCCGGATAATAGGGCCGCCCTCAGAGCCTTACCCTGTTGAGTAAGGTTTATGTAGGTCTTTCTTTTGTCGTTTTCCGATCTGAACTTTTCTATAAGGCCTTTATTTTCCATGGCACGCAGGGTACCGGTAAGGGTACTTTTGCTTATTCCTGTCTGACCGGCTATACGGGTGTGGGTAAAAAACATGTCCCGATCTATTACCTCCAGCACCCTGGACTGATTGACGGAAAGGTGGAGGGAAATAAGGGTACACCTTTCATGGGCATCAAGCTGCAGGGATATTTTTTTAATCAGCTTCGTAATATCTTCCAGCATTCCGGTTTCACCCATACGGCTTTCCCCCCCCTCTTAATAGTTCGGTATGGAACCATTATATTTCCAATAGCTGGGAATGTCAACCATTTTGAGAAAAAAGGAGTATTTTTAAAGGATATGAATGGGCTTTGAAGAATAATAAGTAATGCACGCCGGCTTGGGAGGGGGAAATTGTATAATTGGAAAAGGAAAATCCGGTTACGCTATTGGGTATTAACATGGTCTTTATGATAACAGCGGTGCTACTCATAACCCTTGGGTACTATTTTCAGGTAAAGAACATCTATACCGGACTTATTATAACGGAGTTTTTAATAATCCCGGTGCCGGCGCTTATTTATACAGCATGGAAAGGAATGGACGTAAGGGAAACGTTTCGCTTAAGGGGCATAAGCATTAATACTTTGTGGAAATGCGTTCTAATAACCCTGTGCGCTTATCCGGTGGGGTTGTTCCTTAATCTTTTGGGCAATTTATTTTTGGGAATGCTCGGAGAGCTTATACCGGTGCCGGTCCCGGTGGCGGAAAGCGGACGGGAATATCTGATAAACTTACTAGTGGTCGCCCTTGTAGCGGGGGTGGCCGAGGAGTTTTTCTTTCGGGGTTTTATACTTACGGGTTATGAAGGATTGGGCGAAAGGAACGCGGTGATAATTTCAGCTTTGCTGTTTGGCATGTTTCATTTTAATATACAAAACTTCTTGGGGCCGGTTTTCTTAGGGCTTGTGTTTGGTTTTCTGGCATTAAGGACCGGGTCGGTGGTCGCCTCCGCTGCAGGACATTTTGTAAATAACGCCCTTTCGGTTACATTTATGTTTGTCGCCGGGATGGTCTCCAAAACGCTGCCGCAGGGCTATGAAGGTCAGGAGGCGTCATGGCCGTCAGCAGTCGGCCTTATTCCCTGGGGAGCGATGGCGCTGGCGGGCGGAGTGGCTGCGCTGCGTCTTTACAAAGGGCTGGAGCGGCAAGACCGGAAAACTGATACGTCTGCGGCTACGCCTTCCTTCGGTGATTTCATACCAGTCGCGGTAACGGTGATTATTTTTATCGTATTTTGTGTTAGCGAACTATTGGTGATAATAAATGGGGCCGGATAAACGAGCACTTTTACATATTTTCTCTCCTTTAATACCATAATAGGGATTGGAGGAGGGATATCTATGACTGTTGCAAAAAAACAAAAAGTCGGTAAGAAGAAAAAGGAAAGGCCGGGAGACCGACTGAAATGCGAAATAGCCAGGGAACTGGGCCTTGGGGAGAAAGTAGATGCCAAGGGGTGGGGAGGCCTAACCGCTGCAGAGACAGGTAGGATAGGCGGGATTATCACCACCAGGAAAAGGGCACAAAAATCAAAGGAAATTCAAAATAAAAGCAGCGAGGGATAGGGCATTCTATTCCTTGCAAAGGGCATATTCGAAAGGAAAGAGTGGAAAACTATTATCAAAGTGAATATCAAAGGAGGAAACTATATATAACGTGATATAATACATTTAAAACTTTACATGGCCCAGCGTGCCATCCAAAGCGAAGCGGTTGTCATCCTGAGCGATAGCCGTGCCATCCTGAGCGAAGCGAAGGAGCTATTTCTATCTCCAACTGTTTCTTCGGGTTTCGCCCTCTTAAATGACAAAGTCGGATTCTTCGGGCTCCGTTTTTTCGGAATGACAGGTAAAGGAATGTAATACTATTAGTACGTTGAATTTAGGAGGAAAGCATACCGAGGCTGTGTCAAATTTGGGTTTTATTGATAAATTTTGTTTATGAAAGTGAATTTTGTTTGACATTGTAAACGGCAGTGTGATAAACTCTTTGTAATAGCTGGAAGGCTATGTTACTTTAGGTTTTTAGGAGGAATGCATTAAATGGAAAAAGGTAAAGTCAAGTGGTTCAATGCTGAGAAGGGATACGGTTTTATCGAAAGGGAAAATGGTGAAGACGTATTTGTTCATTTCTCAGCCATCGAGATGGATGGTTTTAAGACTCTGGAAGAAGGCCAGGAAGTTAGTTTCGAAATTGTTCAGGGAGCAAAGGGACCTCAGGCTGCAAATGTTCAGAGAGCTTAACATAAAGGTTAGCTTATGCATTTGATAGCGGTAAATAAACCTCGTCAACCGACGGGGTTTTATCATTTAAGTCCCTGATACTACCCGGTATCTTTTAGATACGGATGAACTGAAAAGGCTTCCGGAGGAAGAACTGTAGTAAGGGGGTAACCGTAAATGAAAGAGCATATAAGGCTTATGCTTAATACTGAAGACAGGATAGGGATGACTCTGGATGTGCTCAGGGTGGTATACAGGCACAATGTAAACATTGCTGCCATGGAGGTATCACCGGGCAGGATTCACCTGAAAATACACCCCTGCTCCGGGAAGGTTCTAGAACATCTTTTGGCTGGCATTTCAAACCTTGAGGGCGTTATTGACAAACGGGAAATAAAGCTTATGCCCCACGAGGAAAGAGAACGTCAGCTAAAGGCAGTAATGGACTCGGTAGACGAGGGCATTGTGGCGGTGGACAGCCAAGGGAAAATAAATATCTTTAACCCGTCAGCAGAAAAGATACTAAAGTTTAAAGCGGAGGAAGTGATGGGCAGGCCGGTATCGGAGGTTTTGTCGCCGGATATCCCGATGATGATATCCCTAGGGACGGGAGAGGGCTACGACAACGAAGAGATAATGCTGAGGACCGAAAGGGGTGTCAGCCATTACATAACCACCGGGAGGCCCATAAAGGATGAAAACAACCGGATAGTCGGAGCCGTTGCACTGATTAAGGATATAAACAGGGTACTAGATTTGGTTTACAGTATGACCTCCTCGCCGGATATCACCTTTGACGATATACTGGGGGTAAGCGAAGGAATGGAGTACGCAAAGAATGTAGCCAGAATGGTGGCCGTGAGTAGTTCCACCGTTCTTATTAGAGGGGAAAGCGGGACCGGGAAAGAGTTGTTTGCAAGGTCCATACACAGGGCAAGCAGGAGAAAGGACAGGCATTTTGTGCCGGTTAACTGCGGAGCTCTGCCAGATACGCTGCTGGAAAGCGAACTGTTCGGCTATGAGGAGGGGGCCTTTACCGGAGCACGTAAGGGCGGCAAACAGGGTCTTTTCCGGTTTGCCGACGGTGGAACCCTTTTCCTTGACGAGATAGGCGAATTGTCACCGCACCTACAGGTAAAGCTTTTAAGGGTGCTGCAGGAAGGGAAAGTAAGAAGGATAGGCGGTGCAGAGGAAATAAGGGTGGACGTGAGGGTGGTGGCTGCCACCAGCAGAAACCTGGAAGAGATGCTGGAACAAGGTCTTTTCAGGGACGACCTGTACTACAGGCTTAACGTGGTACCCCTGTTTGTGCCACCTTTAAGGAGACGCAAAGAGGACATACCTATATTGGTGGAGCATTTTATTAACCAGGTGAGCGTTAATATGGGCAAAAGCATAAAGGGTATAACGCGGCAGGCACTGGAAAAGCTAACTGCCCATCACTGGCCGGGAAATGTCAGGGAACTATCAAATGTGATAGAGAGGGCAATAAACCTCGTTCATGGGGGCTATATCGAGGAGAAGCATATAGTTCTTGATACCAGGCTTACCGGCCAAAACGGGTATGAGGGAGTATTGGAATACGGAAAGGGGCTTAGAGAGATTCTGGGGGAAACCGAGCGAAGAATCCTAACTGAAGCGGTTAAAAGGCTGGGCAGCTCGCGAAAGGTAGGGGCAGCTCTGGGTATTTCCCATACAGCAGTCATTAAAAAGATGAAAAAGTATAACATAAAGCCCTAGGTGGAAACTTATGATTACACATGTAAACATTAGCTTACACAATCTGCTGGTATTGGAAACATAAACTTCCGCATACTTTTTTAGAAGTCGGGCAGGAAGGCTGGCGTTAGGGGCGTCAATGCAGGCGGCATAAGGACTTGCGGATATTAGCCCCGTTTTTGAATACATAGGGATTATTTGGCATGAAAATTGCGAAATACTAATATATAATTCGAAACAGGGAGGAGATACAAATGGATATCAAAAAACTGAAGAAGGGCACCAAGGCAATATTTTCCGAGCCCTGTCCATTGACAGGCTCCCACATAAGACCGATATATCAGACCTCGACCTTTATATTTGAAAACGTTGACCAGGGAGCAAAAAGGTTTGCCGGGGAGGAAGAGGGTTACATATATACCCGTCTTGGCAATCCAACCGTAACCGATTTTGAGAAAAAGATGGCCCTGCTGGAAGGGGGCGAGGCTGCTGCCGCCTTCGGGTCGGGGATGGGTGCAATAACCGCTCCGGTTATGGCACTGGTTAGTGCCGGGGACCATATAGTGGCGGCAAAAACCCTGTACGGTTGTACGCACGCTTTCTTATCCCATCTGATTAAGAGATTCGGCGTTGAGACAACCTTTGTGGATGCTACCGATACAAAGAACATTGAAGAGGCCATGAGGCCCAATACAAAGGTGGTATACGTGGAATCCCCCGCCAATCCCAATATGGCCCTTGTGGATCTGGCTGCTACCGCACAGATTGCCCACAAGCACGGTGCAAAGGTTATAGTGGACAACACCTTTATGACCCCCTACTGGCAGAGGCCCCTGGAGCTGGGCTGCGACGTGGTTGTGCACAGCGCTACCAAGTATATAGGAGGACACGGTCTTGTAATTGCAGGAGTGGCGGTAGGAGCTAAGGAATTCATTGACGAAGTAAAGGTAACAACGCTTAAGGATATAGGAGCAGTTATAAGCCCCTTTGATGCGTGGCTTCTGACCATAGGACTTAAAACGCTGGGCGTAAGGATGGAAAAGCACGAGAAAAACGCTATGATGGTGGCCAAATGGTTGGAAGCAAACCCGAAAGTTGATGTGGTTTACTATCCCGGCCTTTCGTCCCATCCGCAGCATGCACTGGCTAAAAAACAGGCGGAGGGTTTCGGCGCTATGATAGCCTTTGAGCTGAAGGGCGGCATGGATGCCGGAGTTACACTCATGAACAGTGTGGAGATGATACACCTTGCGGTGAGTCTGGGCAACGTGGACTCGCTTATACAACATCCCGCTTCAATGACACATTCACCCTATCCCGTGGAGGAACGCTTGGCCGCTGGCATATCCGACGGGCTGGTTAGGCTTTCGGTGGGCATAGAGGAGCCGGAGGATATTCTGGCAGACCTGGAACAGGCTTTTGCAAAGATAAAATAACTAAATACCCCCACACACAAGCCCCTGCCACTCAATAGGTCGGGGCTTTTTACTGTATCCGGTAACAGTTAATGAATACCTTCCATATATATATAGCGGGTATTCCATAAAAGGATAGGAAACTTGCCCGTGGGATACGAATACCGATTATAATGGGCTGAATGTTACTGTAACGACAGAAATATTTGGGGAGGGGTTTGATGTCAGACTTTGTGGAGAGGCTGGCCGTAATTACCAGACTTTATGGGAAATACTTTTTTCTGCTTATTATTATAATCCTTTTTTTTGCCGCTGCCTTTGAAACGGACATTCCCGGTGGACTTTCTTTATTGGAAAATGCGGAGACCTGCGAAGAATAGTCTATGCGTATTTAAACCCCCGGCCCTTTAACCCGGGGGTTTAAACTTACTGGATATCAATTCTTTTTTTCCTAACCGGACTTTTGTTTTCCTTGGGGAGCACCACCTTAAGTACCCCGTTTTCATAGCTTGCGGAAGCGGCATCGTGCTTTACGTTGTCAACCATGAAACTCCTTACCAGCCTACCCGACCTTCTTTCCCGCCGCAGGTAGTTATCTCCCTTTTCTTCAAAGCCCTCATTGTGCTCTGCCGTTATGGTTATTATATTATCCTTCAGTTGGATACCTATATCCTCCTTGTTAAAACCGGGCAGGTCCGCCTCCAGGAGATACTGGTCTTCCTCTTCCTTAATATCCACCCTCATGCCCCTTGTTGTAAAGTCCATGGTTGCTGGAAAACCGGTTTCAAAAAAGTTTTCCCACAGGCCGTCGGGGATTAGGCCCCTGTAGCTTTTGTCCTTTCTGAAGGGGGTTAGGTCAAACATAATACTCCTCCTTTTCACAAAGATAGGTTTGTTTTATTTAGTATTTCCTTAAGGAATGCAAATATTGCCCCTGCCGGTATAATATTATGCCGCTCATTGGGACTTTGTAACTACAACGGCCTGCCATATA
>JAAYJF010000057.1 GCA_012523075.1 Clostridiales bacterium
AGCCTTATTCTAATAGGCAGCATACTGCTTCAATCGGGCAAAAGCGCTGGCATTTCAGGAAGTATAGCCGGGGGAGCCGAAACGCTTTTTGGAAAAAGCAAAGGCAGGGGATACGAGGCCCTTTTGTCAAAAGTTACTACCATAGGAGCCATAACCTTTGTTATTACTTCCATTGCGTTGGTAATGCTGCAGTAAATTTATATAAACTAAACAAATGAATATTTGGGAGGTACAGCTAATGACTGAGTTGTTTTATGTGGTTCCCGTGGCGGGAATCATTGCCCTTATATTTGCTTTCATTCTGTCGTCCAGGATTGAGAAGGTCGATGCCGGTACCGATAGGATGAAGGAAATAGCATCTTACATACAGGAAGGGGCAATGGCGTTTCTGACAAGGGAGTATAGAAGCCTTGCAGTATTTATGGTGGTACTGTTTTTTGCGCTAATCTTTCTTATAGACTGGCAGACGGCGGTCTGCTTCATAGTGGGGGGGCTATTCTCCGCCACCACCGGTTATTTTGGCATGCGGGTTGCTACCAAGGCCAATGTAAGGACCGCAAACGGTGCGAGACAGGGTATGAATAGGGCCCTGAGCACAGCCTTTTCAGGCGGTGCGGTTATGGGTATGAGCGTCGTCGGCTTTGGCGTGCTGGGCTTGGGTATACTTTATATAATTTTTAAAGATGCCAGCATAGTAACCGGCTTCAGTCTGGGAGCCAGCTTCATTGCCCTTTTTGCGCGTGTGGGCGGAGGAATATACACAAAGGCCGCCGATGTGGGTGCGGATTTGGTGGGCAAGGTGGAGGCCGGGATTCCCGAGGATGACCCGAGGAACCCCGCCGTCATTGCAGATAACGTAGGAGATAACGTAGGCGATGTGGCCGGTATGGGTGCGGACCTTTTCGAATCCTATGTGGGTTCCATAGTAGCAGCCATGACCCTTGGGGTGGTTATATACGCAGGCCAGGCCAGCGGTGTACTTTTCCCGATGCTCTTGTCCGCCGCAGGGATAATAGCCTGCATAATAGGGGCGCAATTTGTAAAGGGAGACGAAAATACCAACCCGCAAAAGGCTCTTAATATGGGGACCTATGTCAGCGGACTGATACTGGTGGTTTCTGGGTTTGTACTTAGCCGATGGCTGTTTGCAGACCTGCGGCCATTCTATGCGGTGGTTTCCGGCCTGGCGGTGGGTTTAATAATAGGTCAATTCACCGAGTATTATACATCCAGCGACTTTAAGCCGGTTAAAAGGATTGCGGAGCAGTCCAGAACCGGTCCTGCGACTAATATAATAAGCGGCCTGGCGGTCGGTATGCAGTCCACCGCCCTCCCGATAATAGCTATTGCGGCGGGGATACTTATCGCCTACAAGATGGCAGGCCTGTACGGTATAGCCCTGGCGGCGGTGGGTATGCTTTCAACCGCAGGTATGACCATAGCGGTGGATGCCTATGGTCCGATAGCCGATAACGCCGGTGGAATTGCCGAGATGGCGGAACTGCCCCATGAAGTGAGGGAAATCACCGATACGCTTGATGCGGTTGGTAACACCACAGCGGCAATAGGTAAGGGATTCGCGATAGGCTCGGCGGCTTTAACGGCGCTGGCGCTGTTTGTTTCTTACTCCCAGGCAGTTAACCTTCAGCTTATAAACATAATGCAGCCGGAGGTAATAGTGGGGATGTTCCTGGGCGGTATGCTGCCTTACCTGTTCTCTGCTATAACCATGGAAGCGGTCGGAAAGGCGGCCTTCCAGATGATTGAAGAGGTAAGGAGACAGTTTAAGGAGATACCCGGCATAATGGAAGGCAAAGGAAAACCGGACTATGCGAAATGTGTGGATATAAGCACGGCGGCGGCTTTGAAGGAAATGGTGTTCCCCGGGCTACTTGCGGTAATAGTACCTCTCCTTACCGGGTTGGTGCTAGGACCCGAGGCACTGGGAGGCCTTTTGGCCGGTGCGCTAATAACAGGGGTGCTGGTGGCTATACAGATGGCCAACTCCGGCGGAGCCTGGGACAATGCCAAGAAGTATATAGAGGGTGGGGCCCACGGCGGTAAGGGTAGCGAGGCCCATAAGGCGGCGGTTGTGGGCGACACTGTGGGAGACCCCTACAAGGATACCTCCGGACCGTCCATAAACATTCTTATAAAACTGATGACCATAGTGGCCTTGGTATTTGCACCGCTTTTCATGTAAGGGAAATAGAAGGCACCGGGACATATAGCCCGGTGCTTTTGATTCAAGGAAGAGTTAAAAACCCGGCGGTTTGTCAATAATAAACTAATAGAGAATAAAAACCACTGCGGTTTATGGATATAATGTACTAATAATATTACATTTCCTTATTTGTCATTCCAAAGAAGCGGAGCCCGAAGAATCCGACTTTGTCGCTTAAGAACGTAGTGAAGAATCCGACTCAGTCGTTCTGAAGGCTAAGCCCGAAGGATCTCTCTTGTAGATAGACATAAGATCCTTCGCTTCGCTCAGGATGACAAGAAAGTCGCTCGGGATGATATGTGTGTAAAGTCTTTATCACGTTGTATATAGATATGAAATGGAGGTAAAAGCAAGTTGAAACTTAATGAAAAGATTTTGGAATTCATGAGGGAAAAGGCCTACAACCCGATGACGGCGGATGAACTGGCTGACCGGCTTGATATTGGGCAGCTGGATATGCCGGGCTTTTTCGAGGTCTTGCGGGAGTTAGAAAGGGAAGGGGAAATAATTAAGACCCGTAAGAAACGTTATGGAATACCCGAGAAAATGGACTTGGTGACGGGGAGGCTACAGTGCCATCAAAAAGGCTTCGGCTTTGTGTTGCCCAGGGATGAGATGTATGAGGATATCTATATACCGGCCGATGGGATAAATGGTGCCATGCACAGCGACAGGGTTATTGCCAAGATAGTAAAGGGTAAGACGGAAGGAGCAAAAACCGAGGGCGAGATAGTCCGGATACTTGAAAGGGCAAATAAACGGGTGGTGGGCACCTTTGAAAAAAGCAGACATTTCGGGTTTGTGGTGCCCGATGACCCCAGGATCCTTGATGACGTATTCGTAGCCCGGGACGATACTTTGGGCGCCAGGGAAGGGGATAAGGTTGTTGTCCAAATCGAGCGGTGGCCCGAAAGAAGAAGGAACCCCGAGGGAAGAATTACGGAAGTTTTGGGACGAAAAGGCGAAGTGGGGGTGGACGTGCTTTCTATTATCAGAAGCTATGATATCCCCGAGCAGTTTCCCGGGGGCGTGCTCCGGGAAGCGGATAGCATACCGTTAGAAATATCCAGTGCCGAGTACAAAAACAGGGCCGATTTAAGGGATATGAACATTGTGACCATAGACGGTGCGGACGCAAAGGACCTGGACGATGCCGTGTCGGTGGAACGGCTGAAAAATGGTAAATACCGTCTAGGGGTACATATAGCTGACGTGGCTCACTATGTGACCGAAAAATCGCTGCTGGACAAGGAAGCCTACAGCCGGGGAACCAGCGTATATTTCCTGGACAGAGTTATACCCATGCTGCCCGAGCGGCTTTCCAACGGTATATGCAGCCTAAATCCCGGCGTGGACAGGCTGACCCTTTCGGTGCTTATGGAAATAGATAGCCTGGGAAATGTGTGCGATTATGAAATTTACGAGAGCGTCATTAGAGCCAGCGAGAGGATGACCTATTCCGACGTATCGGATATACTTGAAAAAAGCGACCCCGCCCTTATGGAAAGGTACGAATATCTGCTGGATGACTTTAGGGCAATGGAGGAACTGTACCGGATTCTCAACGCTAAGAGGGTAGAGAGGGGGAGCATAAACTTTGAATTTGATGAGACCAAGGTGCTGCTGGATGAAAAGGGTAAGCCCAAAGACATAATAAAGGTTGAAAGAAGGACGGCAGATAGGATTATAGAGGAATTCATGCTGGTTTGCAACGAAACGGTGGCCGAGCATATGTACTGGCTGGGGGTTCCATTTATGTACAGGGTCCATGAGGAGCCGGATCCGGAAAAGATTGAGGCTTTCAATAAGTTTATTTACAACTTTGGATACTCGATAAAGGGGATAAAGAAGGTACATCCCAAGACACTGCAGGGCCTTATAGCCAGGGTGAAGGGCAAGAAGGAGGAAAGGGTGATAAACACCCTCATGTTGAGGTCGCTTAAGAGGGCAAGGTATTTCCAGGAGAGCCTCGGTCATTACGGGCTTGCCACTATCTATTACTGCCATTTCACCTCCCCCATAAGGAGATATCCCGACCTTGTGGTACACCGTATACTAAAGGAAACTCTAAAGGGGCCTTTGAAGGAGGAAAGGATAGAATTCCTAAGGGGATTTGTAGAGAGAGCGGCGATGCAGTCCTCCGAAAGGGAAAGGGCAGCGGACGAGGCCGAAAGGGAAGTGGAGGACATGAAAAAGGTTGAGTATATGGCGGACAGGGTAGGCGAGGAATTTGACGGCATAGTGTCCGGCGTTATCGCCTTTGGTATATTTGTGGAGCTGGACAACGGAATAGAGGGCATGGTGCCGGTAAGCTATATGGTGGACGATTTCTATCATTTCGATGAAAAAAGCTACATGCTGCTGGGCGAAAGGACCCGGAAGACCTACAGGATAGGGGATTCGGTTAGGGTGCAGGTACTTAAGGCAAACCCCGACGAGAAAAAGCTTGACCTTACGCTGGTGTAAAAAATGGATTACAGATTACAGGGGATAGTTGACAGTTGGTTTACATAACTACTTGACAATGCGTGTAATGTGATGTATCATTTATATTAGCGAAAGAAGAAGGCCCTATTTGCCCGACAAATAGGGTTAATTTTATCCGATAAAGCAGGTGCAATGAGGATGGCGGATGATGTAAAGGTTATCGCGAGAAACAAAAAGGCGCATCACGATTATTTCATAGAAGAAACCCTTGAAACGGGTATTGAGCTTGTGGGAACCGAAGTGAAATCTATTCGAAGTGGCAAGGTAAATATTAAGGACAGCTTTGCCAAGGTTGACAAAGGTGAGCTTTACCTTTACAATATGCACATAAGTCCCTACGAGAAGGGAAATATATACAACAGGGACCCGCTTAGGACGAGGAAGCTTCTGGTGCACAAGAGAGAAATAAGAAAGCTTATCGGATATACGCAGCAGAAAGGTTTGACCCTTGTCCCTTTGAGGGTATATATTACAAGAGGCCTCGTTAAAATAGAACTGGCGGTGGCCCGGGGTAAGAAGAGTTACGATAAGAGGGACGATTTGGCCAAGAAGGATGCCCAAAGAAGGATAGAAAGAGCCATAAAAGAAAAGTATTGATAAACTTCATGGGGGCGTACTTGGTTTCGACGGGGATAATAGAATCGGGAGCAGCGAGCCGTGGTACGCATGGCACCACGTTAAAAAGCCGGCAATTAAACACAAACGCTAACAACGAAAATTACGCTTTTGCTGCGTAATTAACGCAGCTCGTCCAACCCGGGTTTCCCGCAGCCTGGGATTGGGCGTCATCTAAGCGGGGAACTATCCGTCCAAAGAGTTGCGGCCGGATGGAACACATGACTCTACCAAAGCCCTGAATCCTGTCATTGGGAGCTGGGTGGAGGGAATGCTAAATCAATGACTGCGCTCGGAGAGGTTCCCGGTGATATATTTTCGGACGTGGGTTCGATTCAAAAGAGTCGCCCTGCAAAGCGATTTGCAGGTGAAAACCCGGCTTTATCGGTGAAGGCTAAGGTGTATGCCATGCTAACACCGAGGGGTATGTGGAGAAATCCAACAGCTCCGTATCGACTTATAGGCCGCTAAGTCCATCAGGATATGCGGCACTAGGATGGAAGGTGAAAACTAAACCAAGCCTTTCATAATACGCCGGGGGAGTTAAATAGTTAACTCCAAGATATAGTCAGTGCCATTAGGAAACTATTGGATAACATGTCCCACCGCCTCCACCATTTATGAATAAAGCATAACTTTGCCGCTTTGGCAAGGCTATGCTTTATTTTCGTTATGCAAGAAAACAATATACTTATAGAAATATTTTACGAAAATATGTATAATTAAATAAGTGCAAGGTGTGTATATTAACTCTGAAATAGCCTACCATTTTTCGACGTATAATAAATATATTTAATAAACATAAACTGGATAAGAGATCAAGACTGCACAGAACAAAATGCATTGAGCAACACATAGATAGAATTGAGAGAATAGAAAACAAAAATAAATATAACTTGGAATTCCAATATATGCAGAGGTGCTTTTATGAAAACGTTACTTAGTCTTTATCTGGGTCTTGCGGTTATATTAGCCCAGTTTTTTGCCGCCTATTTCTTTTCAAAGGGCAGAACTAGCTATCGAAAGGCATTCGCTGCCATGGTTTTATGTGTCAGTGTCTATTTGTTTGGTTTTTTAATGATTATTAACAACAATAATCTGCAAGAAATGATTTTCTGGAATCAGATTCAATATTTGGGATTACCCTTTATTTCTGTACTATGGCTGATGGTGGCTCTTCTTTATACAAAAACCATCTATTCCCTAAAAATACGGATGGCGCTTTTACTTTTTTCTGTGCCTGTAATAACTTTTTTTATGCGGCTCACCAATAACTGGCACCATCTATTCTATACAAAATGGGAAGTGAGGCAGCTCTTTGGATATTATTCCTTGTATATGGAAAGAGGTTTTTGGTACTATGTTAACATTTCTTATACCATATTGTGCTTGCTTCTTACCGTTATCATTTACTTCATAGGATATCTGAAGAATAAGGTGGGCTATACCAAATCCCACTTTATAGTTTTCTTATTTGCTTCTTTACTACCCCTCATTGGTATAGTGCTGATTCTTTTCGCTTTCGACGAGCGGAGCATTGACTATTCCGCTTTAATAATGCCCGTTTCCCTACTTATTATTAGTTATGGCATTTTAAAATACGATTTTTTAGAAATAAGAACTCTGGCTCGGGAAACAATCTTTGAGAACAACCTTGCCGGTATGGTGGTATTTGGTCCAGGGAATAGGATAATAGACTACAATAAGGCCGCTGAGAAGTTTTTTAAAGCAATAAACATTTCATTGAATAATTATCCCATAGAGCATATTCTTGCTCGAGAGCAAAAGCTTTTGGAGATTTTTGAGAGTAGGGCTAGCCGTGATTTTTCTTTGGTGATAGATGGGGAAGAACGATTTTTTGAAATTGACGTGGTGCCGCTGGGAGGTCCCCATGATGGAAACACGAGAATGCTTAAATCTATCCGTGATGTTACAGAAGAAAGGAAGATTCAGGAGAAACTAAAGTTTTTGGCTACCACAGATTCTTTGAGCGGCCTCTATAATCGGGCGGAATTTATGAATTTGGCCCAAAGGGAGTTTGCTTGGGCCAAAAAAAATAATGAGGAACTATCATTGTTGATTATGGATTTGGATAATTTTAAGGCCATCAACGATACCTTTGGACATGCGGCAGGAGATGAAATGATTCGTGAAATAGGAAGCATTATAAAGATCGGTTTTCGAAAAACCGATATTGCCGGGCGCATAGGGGGAGAAGAATTTGCTGTGGTTTTAAAGAATGCTTCTTTGGGAGAAGCGAAAAAGGTAGCGGAACAGTTTCGGGAGACTGTAGCCAGGAGAAAAGTGATTTACGGGAAGCAGCAAATTAGTTTTACGGTAAGCATTGGAGTGGCGGCAATCGGTGGTAACGCTGATGATATCAACGATATTGAAGTTATTTTAAAAAGGGCAGATGATGCCCTGTATAAGGCAAAAGCTAAGGGGCGGAATTGTGTTGTAACTTTGGGGTCTGGGATGGAAGATGTAACACCACTTGAAGCAAAAAAATGCAAACCTGCATACTTGCGGAACTGAGCGTTAAGTGCCAGCAGAGGACATTATTAAGTAGGTTGCAGAGGAAAACCGAAGGAAAACATATGCCATAACAGATAAGGGATTAGGAATTTTGAGGGATGAGTACCGGCGGCTAAAACAATTGGTCTCCGATGGAAGGGATATCTTGCAGGAAAGAAGGTGGACCGGTGAAGGATAAAACTAAAAGGGTATTTTGGGGTTTCTTTTCCCTTGATTATAAGGCCATGGAAACCTACCTGGAGGAAATGGCTAAGAAGGGCTGGATGTTGGAAAAGGTTGGGCGGATGACGGCAAAATTTAGAGCCATAGTGCCTCAAAAGTTAAAATTCTATGTGGATGTATTCAAAGGGGGAGGGCCTCTCACACCGGAATGGACCGAAGAAGCGGAGGAATATAGAAAGCTATGTCAGGAGTCGGGATGGACCTTCATAACATCCCAGGACTATTTACAATTCTTCTATGCTGAGGAAGGTAAGAAAGCTGTTCCTATTCAAACCGATGAAGTTCTGGAGCAAAGAATTGTTGAGACTACCCTATGGAGAAATGAGCTGCTGAGTATACTTATATTCTTTATCATTGCGGCCATGGTGTTAGTCAGGTATTTCCCTATTAAGTATAATAATCTTTTAAGTTTTACAGGCGTTGCGGTGACACTGTTATTTCCTATTCTGTGCATATTTATGCTGGCCACCACTTTCTATTACCTGTTCTGGATGCTGAGGGCTAGGAGAAATATTAAAAGGGGATTCCCCCTTGAAAAGCCCACCTTGGAAGGTGCACGAAGACGTAGGATCGCCCTTCATGGTCCGGTTTTGTTGATTGGCATTATATTTGTGCTGGCCTTTGCGGTTGATGCATTTTTTGCGCCCCGCATTGTAGGATTAGCCCTACTGGGGCCGGCTGTTGGCACCGGTATTGGATTAGGCTTTAGATATATTATTAAGAAAAAGGCTACTAAAAAAGAAGATAGTGTACTATATGTGACTCTCACACTAATCTTTGTAATGTTTTCCATGGCCATAGTAAATTCGCTGCTTATACACTGGCCTATGAACGATACCTACAGGGTAGACGCTATACCGGAGGGCTATCCGGTGGTTACCATGGCGGAGCTATTGGACGGGCCGCAGCAGGGTAGGCTGGTAGGCAGGGAGTTTAGTCCCGGCAGCAGCCCCATTATCCCCAGGAATTATAATTACTGGGAAACTAGAGATATAAACGGTAGTACAAAGGGCATACGCATTAGTTACTATAGTGCCATAAAACCGTACTTTGCTGATATAGTGTTTAATGGAGTAACAGAGAGGCTGGAAAGGGGAATTAAGTGGAGGGGCGAGTATATATTAACAAAGACCATCATCCTGGATGATGAGATGAAGAGGCTATGGAGTGCGGATAACCTGGCGTTAACGAAGGACAGGAATGAAATAATAGTTCAAAAAGGGAATACAGTTGTGCATATGTCAGGGGATATTGACTTTGATGATAAACGAACAAGGGAGTTGATCATAAGTAGATATTTTTAGATGTCCCATTTTAAGACTAATAAAAACTACTACAGAAACGTCTGCTGTAGTAGTTTTTATTTAATCGTGGCATGGCTAAGATACACAATTAGCCATGTTGCTCTTCGGCGTCCCTTTTGGTCCTGTGGACCGTACCGTGTTAGAAATGGGTTTATTTGCAGAAAAAGCAAGTGTAATCATAAGCACCGACCTGGAGTTCTCACGCTGGACAGAACTGTTTGAAAGCCCTACCTTAACCGCAGCACTTTTCCATGCTTTTGCCTTTATACAATGTATTATTATACAATGTATAATTATACTTGAAATTTACCATTGAAAGAGTATAATTAATACAATAAGGAGGGATCCAAATACTTCAGCATGAAAAATACCAAGGTATTTTTTAATAAATATACAACACAGGAGGCACGTTATGAGTTATAAAAGTCATCAAAGTAAAGCATACGATTTAGATGTTACCCTGAATAAAAATTCACGAAGTAAACTTTCATTAGCTGGTGAAGATATTTTGCCCCGAAAATATAGTGAAAGAACTATAACACCAAATAAACTGATTACAATATGGTTTGCAATGGCAGTTGAAATAACCCTTTTTATGTCTGCAGCACAGCTATACGATTCTTTAACTGTTTTGGAGATTATATTTGCTTGTTTTATAGGCCATACTTTGCTTTTTTCTGTGATGTGGGTAACACAAGATATTGGTATTAAATATGGCATTTCATTCCCAGTTGCTCTTCGACCATCTTTTGGTTATGTAGGCTCTTTAATAGCTGCGTATTTTAGGGCAATTCCGGCCATATTTTGGTTTGGATTTCAGACGTGGGTGGCTGCATCGGCTATAAACGGTATAACCAATGCAATTTGGGGGCTAAATAATTTGGTATTATGGATTATGGTTTTAGGTGTTATACAGATAGCTCACACGACATTGGGCATAAAGGCAGTATCTAGATTAAGTAACCTTGCGACTCCACTGTTACTTATTGTCGGTTTTTATATTTTATATATTGCCTTCACCGATTACGGTTTATCATTTTCGAATGTATGGGGAATGAAAGGAACAGGAGAAGGAAGTTATAGCCTAATGTACGCAGCTATGAGCTTTATGGGAGGTTGGGCTACTTTAAGTGTCAGCATAATGGATATCACAAGGGATTGTGTATCAGATGCAGAACAAGTTAAGAGTTTTAAGAAAGTTATGTTAAAGTATCTGCCACCTCAGTGGATAGGAATCATTCCAGCTGTCGTATTTTATACCTTTATAGGGGTTATAGGAGTTGCTACAACAGGCCATAGCAACCCTGCGGAAATTTTAGTAGCGTTATCACAGGGGCATAGCGAAATTATGATGGTCCTTTGCCTTATATTTATAGCTGTAGCTACATGGTGTACCAATGATACTGCTAATTTGTTTCCCGCGGGTTATGCAATCTCATCGACATTTCCAAGTAAAATAAACTTTGCAAAGGGTATAATAATTGCCGGACTAGTAGGACTGGTGTCCAAACCTTGGGCTGCTGCAGATTCTCTAGTAGATGTAATGGTTATAATCGGCAATTTATTAGCACCAGTAGCTGGGATTATGATTAGTGACTATTTCTTTTTAAGAAAAAGAACTATAAATATTGATGCGCTCTATGATGCAGATGGCCAATATAAATATTGGAAGAATATCAATCCAGCAGCATTTATTGCTTTAATAGTTGGTACTATAATTTCCTGGCCTTTTGGTGACTTTGCGTTCTTTGTTGGCCTGATTAGTGCAGCAGTTTTATATTACTATATGATGAAATTATGGATTATTAAGAAATATCCACAGCCTGAAATAGAAGATTAATACAGATAAACATTAGTACTCTAGGTATACTAGTATAGGCCTATTTGTACTATCCGTACAAACAGGCCTATATATATATCAACTAATTGGATATGGCATTCCAAAGTACATAGTCATAACCAGAAAGCAATGGGAGGAAGAATAATTATGAAAACTGTTATTAAAGCTGGATTAGTAGTTAATCATAATAAGCTTTTGAAAGATGTTAATATACTTGTGGAAGATGAAAAAATAAAAAATATAACTAAAGCCAATTTGGATTCTGTTGCAGATAAAATAATAGATGCAAGGGACTTATGGGTATTTCCAGGAGGAATCGATTCCCATTCACATTTAAACGACCCGGGACTTACGGAAAGTGAAGACTATTATACTGGAACATGCAGTGC
>JAAYJF010000158.1 GCA_012523075.1 Clostridiales bacterium
AACTACGAACTACCAACTACGGACTACCAAGCTACCACCTATTCTAAATTATAACAGCAAGGCAGGAGAGGAGCAAACAAAATGTAAAGTAAGAAGGGAATAAGACCTTGCTGGGAGAATAGGTATTATGTAATTATCAAAATCTGGATAAACAAGTACAACCGGTAAAAAGTGGGGATATTGGGATTTTGTGTTGAGAATTTAGAATGATTAGGGAATGGATGGGATGTGGGAGTGAACAAAAACCTTTTGGGAAGCATTCTGGTACTAGTATCAGCGGCGGGGTTTGGAATAATGGGTATCGCCGCTAAAATTGCCTATGCCGAAGGTGCAAACGCTGTTTCGGTGCTGGTAATGAGATACATAACTGCCACGTTACTAATGTGGATTTATAACGCGCTTACCGGCAGGTTAAAACAGGCCCGGGTGGAAAGGGGACAGCTTGCCAGGGTCTTTGCGCTGGGCGGCCTTTTCTATGCTGTGACCTCGGTATGTTTCTTCTTGTCGCTAAACTTTATACCCGCCTGCGTGACGTCCATGGGCCTATACCTGTACCCGGTGCTGGTAAGCCTTTATATGCTCATCTTTGCAAAAGAAAGGATGGGATACGCCCAGCTGGCGGCCCTTTTCATGGCATTTTCAGGGACCGCAATGGTGGTATGGGCTCCGGGTATTTATATAAATTTTATAGGGGTGCTGCTTGCGCTGGCGGCGGCGGGCTGCTATTCGGTGTACATAGTACTGCTGGGGGGAGATTTTGCCGGGCCGTTAAGAGACTTGGACCCGATTGTGGTTTCCTCCTATATAGTCACCTCCGCTGCTATAACCATGACGATAACGGGCTTTTTTGCCGGGCAGCTATACAGCAGCATGACACTCAAGGGCTGGATAGCGGTAATAGCCATAGCTTTTTTTTCAACTGCCCTTGCAATCATTACATTTTACCTGGGAGTGAAGGAGGTAGGCCCTTCCAAGGCGGCAATCCTAAGCACATTTGAACCGGTGGTCACCGTTGCGCTGGGAGTACTGGTGCTGAAGGAAGTCCTAAGCCTGGTGCAATTTGTGGGGATATTATTGGTTTTAACGGCGGTGGTAATGATAAACCTCGCTGCGGCGCGTCAGAAGGAAACAGCGGTGCAAGAGAAAATCGCAGGGCCGCAATAGACCGGGCGGAGGCTTTTGTATATAATAGTAACAAAGCTATTTTAAAGGAGGGGAAGCAATGGGCTTTTGGGAAGAATTGAGCGGAAAAATTTCACGGGGAACAAAGACCCTTTCACAAAAATCCAGTGAATTGTTCGATATAGCAAAGGTAAAGCTGGATATTGCCTCTGAAAAGGATAAGATAGGAAAGCTGTACGAGGAAATTGGCAAGTCTGTTTACCGGGACTATAAAGGGGGCAATCTGAAGGAAAAGCAGGTGATGGACAAGTGCCAGTTAATAGACGAAATAAACTATAAGATAAACCGGCTAAACCGCAAGGTCATGCAGATAAAAGGGGGCACGGTATGCGGAAATTGCGGTGAGGCGGTGGATTCCTTACAGCAGTACTGTCATATGTGCGGCAGGAAACTCGAAAGGTTTACAAGGGTTATTGAGGAGGAGGACGACTTCAGGGTTGAGGTGTCAAACGGCTCGGTCTGCGGTGAATGCGGAGCCCTGGTTCAGGAAGGGTCCGAGTTTTGTCCCTCCTGTGGCAAAAGGATATAACTTTCCCGGCGAAGGCCGGGCTTTTTTATTGGGTAATATTTAGCCCAAAACTACATATTTTGTAAGGAGGTCCGATGAAGGGGGTAGGTATATGGGGGAGAGTGAAAGGGTTGTAGAAAGAGTGCGGGAATACTTCGACAATCGGTACAGAGCCCTTGGAAGTGGGCAGGAGGTCTACTTTGGGGGACTTTGTTCCGGAGATGCCATGGGAGCGGAGGAAAAAAGGTTTTCTGCAGAAATCGAAAGAGCAAAGGCGGTGGGGCTTTGCTATAGGGACTGGGAGTTCTCGCTGGATTTTTTCAGGGTTTGGGTAAGCTGCGGCCGGGCGTGGGTTGGACTTAAGGAAAATCACCGGGTAGTTTTTCAGATTACCCCGGACACTGTATCCGTTATGAAGGGTATGCTGCACACTCTTACCTTGAAAAAAACAGGTACTAAGTGGTATATTACTTACCACGAGTACAGGGATGAAATGAGTGTAGCTTCGGTCCGCCAGCGCTTTTCCAAGGAGCCAGGGTTCCATTGGCTCTGCTCTTCCTTTAGCAAGGGGAATCTGCCTGTGTTGGGCTTTGGTAGGTACGACCGCGATGCCGCTGTCCAATACGCGCATCGGTGGGCATTGGACAGGAATCCAAGGTATTACGACTTTGAAAACCTGGGTGGGGATTGCACCAACTTCTGTTCCCAGGTTCTCTATGCCGGGGGGTGCCCTATGAATAACACAAAGGAAGTCGGCTGGTACTATTATAGCCTTAATAACCGAGCTCCCTCCTGGACAGGGGTTGAGTTTTTCTACCGCTTTGTCACCGGCAACAGAGGAACCGGCCCTAGGGTCCGTGAGGTAACTCCTTCTGAGATTGAGCTGGGGGATGTGATTCAGCTTGACTTTTCTCATGATGCGGCTTTCAACCACTGTCTTATAGTTGTGGCAAATCCGGAACCGGGAAATATAAACAGGATACTCATTGCCTGCCACACCGTTGACAGGGATAACTACCCTCTTGTATATTACAACTGGAGGTCGATAAGGTATTTGCACATTACCGGTTACGGACGATAGGTCCTACCAAACCCGACCTCTTGGGCTGCGGAAAAGGCCGCTTTCTTCGATATCGTCATAAGGGCCTTTCCAGTTCCAACTGGTCGCTGTAATTCTCATAGAGCTCCCACATTGGTGCCTCCAGGTTGGGTCTTCAAAAAGTAACCGGCAGTTTCGTGGCGTCCCGAGCCTCACGGCGGCTAATCATGTAATTGTGGGCAACAAAGAATATATCTGATATAATACCTGATACAGGATTTTTTTTAAATGGGGGTGTGCCCTTGGAAATATTCTTGACAATCAGCCTGGCAGTCCTTGTTCTGCTGCTATTGCCGGTAAGGCTGCACATAAGTGCAGACAATTTCGGGGAACTGTGCGGGGCATTTAAGGTTTCCTACGGATTTCGGCTTATTTCCTATGACTACAGCAGTCACGGTAGCTACAGTAGGTCTGCTGTCCGGGTGCTCGGCCTTACCATATCCGGTTTCGGAGTGTCGGAAAAGGACACTTCCAGGAAAAGGGATAAAAAAGGGGTACATTCCCGGGAACTAAGGTGGTTTAGGAAACTGCGTCCCTATCTTCCGGGCATAATAAGGGATATACTTTATGCGATAAAGGGGAAGGAAGCATCAGTCCATCTAAAACTAGGATTTGATGACCCGGCTTATACCGGTATGGCGGCTGGTCTTATGTCATGCGTCACAGGCCGTTTGGGCGAAACGGTGCGGTATACCCCGGATTTTTCCGGTGAGAACTTCGAGGTAGATTTGCGTATTTATGGGGTAATAATACCAATAGCAATGATTTTTATTGGGATTAAATACTTAACGATATACCTTTGGGATAGGATCCCAGGGATAAGAAACGTAAAGGGAGGTAGAAAATATGAATTTAACGGATAATCTAAAAACTATTTTTCAGGAGATGGAGGACTTTTTGACCACCAAGGCAGTGGTGGGAGAGCCCATAGAGGTAGGTGGTGTAACCCTCATACCGGTGATTAATGTCACCTTTGGGATGGGTACCGGCGGCGGAACCGGTGAAGGGGTAAAGGCCAATACGGGACAAAAAGGCGGTGCCGGTGCAGGCCTGGGGGCAAAGATTTCGCCCACCGCGGTTATAGTAATAAAGGAGGGCGACATATCCGTTATACCTATAAACGGTACCGTTGGCCTGGAAAGGCTTATCGACATGGTGCCGGATATTGTCAAAAAGATTAAGATAAAAGCCGGTCAGGGACAAAAAAAGGAACAGAAAAAAGACCATGTTAAGGTGAGGTAACGCCGGGCTGGGCTTGGCTTTGGAGTTTTGCCAGCTGCATAAGGATGGTGTAACGATGAATATAGAGGACAGATACATAAACGCCGTATCCGCCCGGTTGATAGATTCTATGGCTTTCTCGGTGCTGGAGGTGGAGGGCCAGCAGGGGCTTTCTGCCCTGGTACGCAGAAGGGGCCAGAACTTGGAACTTATATTTTTTGCGGGGCAGGAAGGTCTTTTGGACTTTTTTTACTTTCATCAGATACCCAGAGTAAGAGAATACATGAACCGTTTAAGGTGTAACCGGGCTATGGTCGTGAATCTATTTCCCGGAAGGGCGGGCAGCAAATACAGCCCATACATACCACAGGGTGTGGATGACGATATGGAGGTATCCAACCTGTGGGTTGATATTGAAGGGGGAACGGTAGAGGGGGATACCTCCAACTTAAAAAGGCTGGAGGTAATGCTAAGGGAGTACGCCGATATTTCAAGGCTGGAGCGGTATACCCCCGTTGACCTGAAAGCTATCCAAAGGGTGGATGTGGATGCAAAGCCGATAGTAACCCGTTGGATAATAGCAATAAACGTACTTATGTGGGTACTTATGACCCTGGCGGGAGGCTCCACCAACATAGGGGTACTCATCAGGTTCGGGGCAATGTTCAGCCCCCTTGTATTAAGAGGTGAATACTGGAGGTTTGTAACCCCCATGTTTCTTCATGTGGGCCTTATGCACCTTGCCTTCAATTCCTATGCCCTGTATAATCTGGGAGGGCTGGCGGAGAGAATATACGGAAGGTATAGGTTTATTATTATCTATGGGGTTGCCGGTGTCTGCGGCAGTTTCTTCAGTTTTCTGTTTACACGGGCAGTATCTGCCGGGGCTTCGGGGGCAATATTTGGGCTGCTGGGAGCGCTACTGTATTTCGGCAGAAAGAGGCCGGGGGTTTTCAGGAGAAGTTTTACGACAAACCTTGTAACCATACTTTTGATAAACCTCTTTATAGGTTTTTCAAATCCGGGCATAGACAATTTTGCTCATCTGGGAGGCCTTGCCGGCGGATATATTTCTGCCCGGATTCTTCTTAAAAGGTCCGGCAGCTAAACCCAAAAACATAGGGCAGTCAAATATATACAACGCGTTTAAAACTGTTGTCATCCTGAGCGATAGCGAAGGATCTTATGCCTGATTGCGAAAGATTCTTCACTACGTTCAGAACGGCAAAGCCGGATTCTTCGGACTCCGCTTCTTAAGAATGACAGGTAAAGGAGTGTAATGCTATTAGTGCGTTGTATATAGAACCGGCGGCTATGCATTAAGTATTAAACGGGAGAAAACAATATGGCGATATATGCGATTTCCGACCTTCACCTGTCTAAAGCCGTTGATAAACCAATGGATGTTTTCGGAGGTGAATGGGAGAATTACATGGATAAGCTTGAGGAAAACTGGATCAAAACAGTAGCTACGGAGGACTGGGTGCTGGTCTGCGGCGACCTGTCCTGGGCTACATACCTTGTTGAGGCGACGGCGGACTTCAGTTTTTTGCATTCTTTGCCCGGGAGAAAGATACTGTGCAAGGGAAACCACGACTACTGGTGGACAACGCAAAATAAGATGAATAAGTTTATGGACGAGAAGGGATTTGACAATATTTTTTTCCTACACAATAATAGTTTTGTATGCCAGTCGGTGGGCGTATGCGGCACCCGGGGCTGGCTAAGCCCCGACAGTCAGGGGTTTACGCAGCACGATGCGAAAATATTCAATAGGGAACTGGGACGGCTGGAACTGTCCCTTAAAGACCTGGAGGATAAAGACTATGACGAAATAGTGGTTATGCTACACTATCCGCCCTTTTATCCGGGCGGAGGTTCAAGGGACCTACTGGACATACTGAAGGGCTACGGGGTTGCAAGGTGTATTTATGGTCACCTCCACGGTAAGGCACTCCAGGACGCTGTGGAGGGTATCGTGGAGGGCATAGAATTTATACCTACCTCATGCGACAAGCTTGATTTCAAGCCGGTGAGGCTGTATTGACTGTATAAACGTGGGAAGGATAAAGATTGGTACCCCGTCCGGGGACCTGCCTTGGAGGAAAAATGAGTTGTGTAAACAAAGGTACAGGGCCTATTCGCAATACCTGAAGGAAAAACACGGATGCAAGGTGTACAAGTTGCCGGTAAATCTGCCTGTTACCTGCCCCAATAGGGACGGCGGGTTGGGGCGCGGGGGGTGCATTTTTTGCGGCCAATCCGGGGCGGGGTTTGAGTCTTTGTCGGAACAGATGCCGGTAAAGATCCAGCTTGATAAGAATATGAAGTACATAGGCGAAAAATACGGCGCTAAAAAATTCATTGCCTACTTTCAGAACTTTTCAAACACCTATATGCGTCCCGATAGGCTGGAGGCTTATCTGTACCAGGCCGAAACACCGGGCATAGTGGAAGTATACATTTCCACCCGGCCGGACTGTATAAGCCAAAGGCACCTTGAGGCGGCAGGCCGTTTCAGTGAAAAGACCGGAATAGAGGTTACCTTTGAACTGGGGCTGCAGACGGTTAATTACCATACGCTGGCAAAGCTGAACAGGGGCCACAGCCTTGCGGAGTTTATTAACTGCGTTTTAATGGTAAGGGGTGCTGGCTTTGGTGTGTGTGCTCATCTTATACCCGACCTGCCCTGGGATAGTATGGAAGACGTAGTGGAAAGCGCAAAGGTGCTGTCCGCCTTGGGCGTCGGGCAGGCGAAGCTTCATTCCCTCTATATAGTAAAGGGGACAGAACTCGCCCGGCTTTACAGCGAAGGCCGGGTGCGGTTGGTTTCTATGGAGGAATATGCCCAAAGGGTTATTGCATTTTTGGAACACTTAGGTCCGGATATTGTGATACAAAGGCTTATAGGCAGGGCACCGGAGGAGGAAACCCTTACGGCAAACTGGAATACCAGTTGGTGGAAAGTAAAAGAATATATAGAAGCACAGATGGTCGCAATGGATACATGGCAGGGAAAAAGGTTCGATTATCTCGGGGGTAAAGCGGTGCGCAAGTTCCTGTGAGGCAGAAAAACTCGGAGGGATTTGGTTATGAAAAGGCTAATTATTGCAGCTTTGGTTCTTGCCGTTATTGTGTCAGGATGTATAGCGAAAAGGGGTGAGGATACGCCTCAGCAGGAACCGCCGGTGGCAGAAAATCAAAAATCTGCCGTGGAAACGCTTGTGGAGGGCATGACGCCGAAGGAGAAGGTCGGCCAGCTTTTTATGGTGGGGATGGAGGGTACGGAACTGGACCGGGACACCGCCGCGTTTCTTAAGGAATACAGGATAGGCGGTGTGGTACTTTTCGGGCGCAACATTCAAAGCCCAGGGCAAGTAAGCGTATTGACCGATAGGTTGCGGGACCTAAAAAGCGGTCCCGGCGGTGTCGGCATGCTTATTGGTACGGACCAGGAGGGGGGACGGGTGAATCGGCTACCGGGGGAGCAGGGAAAATTCCCATCCGCCAGGAAACTGGCTGCGAACAATGACCCTAACAAGGTGAAAGAGGCCGCCGAACAGATGGCTCTTCAGCTTAAGGAAATGGGGATAAACCTAAACTTTGCACCGGTGCTGGATGTAAACAGTAACCCCGACAACCCAGTAATTGGGGATAGGGCCTTTGGGGACACCCCCGATGTAGTTTCCCGGATGGGAATGGCCTTTATGCAGGGCACGCTGGACCAGGGAGTGATACCGGTGGCAAAGCATTTCCCCGGGCACGGGGATACCGGGGTAGATTCCCATACCGACCTTCCGGTGATTACCTATTCGATGGACAGACTGGAGAGCTTTGAACTACTACCCTTTGGGGAGGCGGTAAAGAAAGGGGTACCGGTGATTATGAGCGCCCATATTCTGCTGCCGGAGATTGACGGGAATTACCCTGCCACGCTGTCACGTGCCGTAATAAACGGGATACTGAGGGAGAGGATGGGATTTGACGGCGTAGTAGTGTCCGATGATTTGGACATGGGGGCTATTACCGGCCTTTATAGCCCCGGTGAGGCCGCCGTCACAGCTCTTAAGGCGGGAGTTGATATGCTTCTTATAGGGCACAGCAGGGAAGGAATGGTTGAAGCCTTCGATGCGGTGGTGAATGCGGTGGCGGATGGTGACATAGCCCCAAGTGTTATTGACGGGGCGGTTAAGCGAGTGCTGCGTCTCAAGGAAGAATTCGGCCTTATTGAAGACTAAATGCTAAATCCAATCTCGCCTCCCACCTCTCACATCGCAATAAGCATGTGTCCCCATTCCTTATACAGAATATGTTATAATATAAGCTGGCTAATAAAAATACGTGAAAGAAGGTAATAAACGATATGAAAATAGGGCTCACGGGCCTTCCGACGGTGGGGAAGACCACTTTTTTTAACTTGCTTACCCATTCCAACCTGGAAACAAACGCGTTCTCCTCCGGCAAAACCGAGGCCCATGTCGGGGTTGCAAAGATACCCGATGAAAGGGTGGATTTTCTGTCGGAAGTATACAAACCCAAAAAGACAACCCACGCAACAATGGAGTTGATTGACCTGCCGGGGCTGGTAAGGGGTTCAAGCGCCGGGATGGGCATGGGCAACCAATTCCTTGAGTCGGTACGAAGGGTAGATGCCCTTGTCCAGATAGTAAGGGCCTTCAAAAACGAAAACGTAGCCCACGTAGAAGGGGGTATAAACCCCCTAAGGGATATCGATACCATAAACGCGGAGCTTTTGCTGGCGGACCTTGGAATTATTGAGACCAGGATAGAGAGGATAGAAGGCTCCAAAAAAATAAACAGCGCTACCAGGGCGGAACTGGAGGTGCTCAAAAAATGCATGGCAGCCCTTGAGGAGGAACTGCCCATTTATTCGCTGGATTTAAGCGACGAGGAAAGGGAGCACCTTAAAACCTTCAACTTCCTTTCAGTCAAGCCCATGATGCTGGTAATAAACATAGACGAGGAGCAACTGGCCTCGGGGGAGTACCCCCAGAGGGAGGAACTGTACGAGTATTCCCGGGAAAAGGGTATGCCCATAATGGAGGTCAGCGCGCAGATGGAGGTGGAGATAGATAGGCTTGAAGAGGAGGATAAAAAGCTTTTCATGGAAGAAGTGGGAATAGCCCAGCCGGGGATAGACAGGCTGGCGATGACTACATACGGGTATTTTGGTCTCATCTCTTTCCTGACCACCGGTGAGGATGAAGTAAAGGCCTGGACTGTTAAGAAGGGGACCACCGCCCACAGGGCTGCGGGCAAGGTGCATTCGGATATAGAGAGGGGCTTTATAAGGGCGGAGGTGGTAAAATACGACAATTTAAAACAGCTTGGTTCAATGTCCAAGGTAAAGGAAAAGGGGCTTTACAGGCTTGAGGGCAAGGATTACGTAGTACAGGACGGCGATATAATCAATTTTAGGTTTAATATATAATTTTTTGTAAAGGGTGGCTTTGATGTGAGAGAGATAGCAGCTTTGGCGGCAGGGTTCCTGTTAATTATTGTTATGATTTTCAGAAAGGTTAACATTGGAACAACCATGCTGACAGCATCTATTGTAATGGGACTTATGGCGGGTTTTGGCCCCTTGAAGGTGTTAAACGTACTATTTGCTTCAATTACCGAAGAGGCAACCATCCGACTGTTGACGGTGGTCATTATTATAAGCATTCTTAGCTATCTCCTTGAGAGGTTTGGGCTTCTAAATAAAATGGCCGATTCCCTTGAAGAGTTATTCAATAATAACTGGTTTTCACTGATGTTCCTGCCGCTGCTGGTAGGAGTTCTGTCGGTACCGGGAGGAGCTGTTATGTCGGCGCCTGTGGTGGACAGCGTGGGAGACAAGATGGGCATTGGAAACGTGCGAAAGGCGGCCATAAATGTGGCGTTTAGGCACTTTGCGTTTTTCCTGTTTCCTTTTTCAACAACTATTATACTGGCAACCCAAGTATCGGGAGTAAGCCCCTACACGATAATAAAATACAACGCTCCCATTGGCATAGTTTTTATAATAGCCGGGTATATGATTTTTATAAGGAACAGCGTAAAGGCTGCCGCAGCCGAGGCAGTAAGACCGAGTAAAGGATTGCCAAAAAGAATTGGTGAAGCCCTTATGTATACATCTCCCCTATGGGTGGGTATAGTGTTTAACCTAGCCTTTGGTCTGCCCTTTTCGCTGGCCTTGGCCCCAGGCATTGCCATTGCCTATTTCTTGGGGGGAAAAGATAAGGGCGGTTTTGTAAAAGGGATGTGGCAGGGTATAAATTGGAGTATGATATACGCCGTAGCCGGGATTATGTGCCTCCAGGGGTTTATTAGGCAGATGCCTTATATCGCGAAGTGGATAAACGACCTATTGGAATCCGGCATGGATATAAGAATGCTAATGGTTCTTTCTAGTGCATTTCTGGGTTTACTCACGGGAAACTGTACTGCTGTTTTGGGTATGCTGTTGCCGCTATTTTTACCCCTTGCCGGCGGTGCTTACTCGGAGGTGTATATTACTTCGTTGCTTTTTTCAGTATCTTTTGTGTTCTACTTTATTTCACCCATGCACTTATGCCAGGTATTTACCACCGAATACTTCAAGGTAAACGTTAAAGAGTATTATTGGGAATACAGGCTGTACTGGCCCATCCTTTTTCTGGCTATTATTGTATTATATTTTTTTGTTTATTAGTTTTGTATAGCTGAAAAAATTTTAATAATTCAAATTATTGTCTAAAAATGAAGGATTAATTCCTTGAATAAAGAATAACTATATATAACGTACTAATAGTACTACACTAATTTATCTGTCACTTAAGAGGCGTTCTTATCTGTCATTTTTAAGAAGCTAAACCCGAAGAATCTGACAACCGTTACACTGGGGATGACACACTAGGATACGTAAAGTATTAAATACATTCTATACTTAATGGAAGGAGCGATGTGATATGATAACGGATTTTGAAAAGCTGCTCCAAAGGGCAAAGATGCAAAGTACAATGAAGCTTGCGATAGCAGCGGCCCAGGATGAAGAGGTGCTTATGGCGGTGGATGAGGCGCACAGGCTTGGCATTGCGGAGCCAATCCTTGTAGGCGATGGGTCGTTGGTAAAGGAATTGGCCGACCGGCTGAAAATCGATATTGCCAAGTTTGAGCTTATTGACGCTCCGGACCCTAAGGAAGCTGCGCGGCAGGCGGTGGCCCTTGTGAGCAGCGGCAGGGCGCAGTTTGTGATGAAGGGGATTTTGGGTACCGCGGACCTTTTGAAGGCGGTACTGGATAAGGAGATAGGCCTACGGGGCAAGAATTTGCTAAGCCATGTAATGGTATACAAGGTACCGGCGTATCACAAGCTCATTTTCCTTACCGATGGCGGCATGAACATAGCCCCAACGTTGGAGGAGAAAAGACAGATAATTGAGAATGCTATCCAGGTGTGCACCGCCATGGGGTTGGAACAGCCTAAGGTGGCGGCCCTTACTGCGGTGGAAAAGGTAAGCGATAAGATGCAGGCAACGGTGGATGCGGCAAAACTAAGGGAGATGTCGGATGCGGGGGATTTCGGGAGTGCTATAGTGGACGGACCGCTGTCCTTCGACCTTGCCTTTAGCAAGGAGGCTGCAAAGCACAAGGGAGTGGAAAGCCCGGTGGCCGGCGAGACGGATGTCCTGCTGGTGCCTACCATCGAGGTAGGAAACGGCATAGGCAAGTGCATGACGTACTTTGCTTCTTCCCAGTCCGCCGGGGTGGTAATGGGGGCAAAGGCGCCGATAGTGCTTGTTTCCAGGGCGGATACCCACCAGGCAAAACTGTATTCAATAGCCCTTGGAAGCGTAGTGGCCGGGAAAATTTAACTGTGAAAGACTTGCGGTAATAATGTATAATTTTGTTTAAGCTTTGCTTGGCAGTCTATAAGTATAAACAAACATATTTTGTGAGGAGTGAGACGATTGAAGAAACTTCTATCCGGCAATGAAGCCATTGCCAGAGGCGCCTATGAGGCGGGTATAACGGTAGCTGCAGCCTATCCGGGCACACCCAGCACCGAAATACTTGAAAACATAGGACCCTATGAAGGGATATACGCAGAATGGGCGCCCAATGAAAAGGTAGCTTTGGAAGTGGCGGTGGGTGCTTCAATCTCCGGAGCCAGGGCACTGGCAGCTATGAAGCACGTGGGCGTGAACGTAGCCGCCGACCCGCTATTTACGGTGGCCTACACCGGTGTAAACGGCGGTCTTGTACTGGTATCGGCTGACGACCCGGGGCTTCATAGTTCGCAGAACGAGCAGGACAACAGGTATTACGCCAAGGCCGCGAAGGTGGCAATGCTAGAGCCCAGCGACAGCCAGGAGGCTAAGGACTTTGTGCTGGAAGCGATAAGGTTAAGCGAAGAGTTTGACGTACCTGTACTGCTGCGTGTGACCACAAGGATATGCCACAGTAAGGGATTGGTAGAGTTTGGGGAGAAAGAAGAAGCAGGCATTAAGCCCTATGAAAGAAACATGGGCAAATACATTGCAACACCGGCAAACGCAAGGAAATTGCACGTGTCATTGGAGGAAAGGCTTGAAAAGCTTGAGGAGAGAAGTAACAGCACGCCACTAAACTTCATCGAGTGGAACGACAAAAAGGTAGGCATAATAACAAGCGGCATAAGCTACCAGTATGCGAAGGAAGTGTTCGGCGACAGTGTATCCTACTTAAAGCTTGGCATGACCTTCCCGCTGCCGCGTAAGATGATGGCGGAGTTTGCAAAGCAGGTAGAAACCCTTTATGTAATAGAGGAAAACGAACCCTACATCGAAGAGGCGGTAAAGGTACTGGGCTTTGACTGCATAGGTAAGGATAAAATACCCGGTGTTTTCGAATTAAATCCGGATATCATAGAAAGAAGCCTTTTGGGTACAGAAAAAGAGCTTTTAAAACCAGACAGGCAGATGCCCGGTCGCCCGCCGGTACTGTGTCCCGGCTGCCCGCACAGGGGACTGTTCTTTGCGCTAAGCAAGAAGGACGCGGTGGTAACCAGCGATATAGGTTGCTATACACTAGGTGCTGCACCGCCGCTTAATGCTGCCGACACCTGCATATGCATGGGTGCCAGCATAAGTGCGGGCCATGGTTTCAAAAAAGCCATGGAAAGGAACGGCAGAGATGGTAAAGTGTTTGCGGTAATAGGCGACTCCACCTTCTTCCACTCGGGGCTTACCGGCCTTATGGATGTAGCCTACAATAAGGGCAATATAACGGTTATAATCGCCGACAACAGGATAACCGGCATGACCGGTCACCAGGACAACCCCGGCACCGGTAAAACCCTAAAAGGTGAAGACACCGTTGCCCTGGATATTCCGAAGATTTGTAAAGCCCTTGGTATAGAGGACGTAAAAGTGGTTAACCCGCTCAACCTAAAGGAAATGCGCGCAGCGGTCAACGAGGCCATGAAGAAGGAAGAGCCCAATGTAATAGTGACCCAGTGGCCTTGTGCGCTGATTAAGACCGAGCCGCAGCCCAAAGGATACTGCCAGGTAAACCAGGATAAATGCACGCAGTGCTACGCCTGCATGCAGATAGGCTGCCCGGCCATATCCAAGCAGGACGGTAAGGTTATAATAGACGATACCATGTGCAACGGCTGCGAGCTGTGCACACAGCTTTGCGCCTTTAAAGCCATAGAGAAGGTGGGTGAATAATCATGGCAGACGTTAAGAATATACTGTTTGTAGGTGTTGGAGGACAGGGTATAATCCTTACAAGCAAGGTTTTGTCAACGGCCCTTGTAAACGCCGGGTACGATGTTAAGATGTCGGAGGTACACGGCATGGCCCAGAGGGGCGGTAGCGTTACAACCCAGGTAAGGTACGGGGACAAGGTGTACTCGCCCATTATAGGAAAGGGTCAGGCGGATATAATAGTGTCCTTCGAGCGTATGGAAGCCATGAGGATGCTTGAGTACCTAAAAAAGGACGGCGTAATGGTGGTAAACGACCACGCCATACCCTCCATGCCAATCCTTACCGGTGCTGCCGAGTACCCGGAGGGAATAATTGAGGAGCTAAAGGGAAAGGTTAAAACAATAGTGTTCAAAGCCGCCGATGTGGCAAGGGACCTCGGCAACCCGAGGACGCAAAACATTGTACTCCTGGGAGCACTGGTTAAGGCCATAGGCCTGGAAAGCCTCGACTGGGACAAGGCGATAGAACAAGAGGTTAAGCCGCAGTTCGTGGATATAAACAAAAAGGCCCTCCAGAAGGGAATGGAACTGGCAGGCTAATTAAAAAATGCAGCATGAAAAAGAGGTGGTTCATCCGGACCACCTCTTTTTCATGCATTTTAAAGGAAAAGACGAACAACTGCAGAATATTCAAAAAAGGATACTGAAAAGGATGACCTTTATACAAATTTTGATTAGAGGTGATTAAATGAGTAAAGAAGAGAAGCATCCTCATATTGAAAGGCCATCTAAGGAGCAGATTATTAGCGTGCTTAAGAACAAGCCTCCCATTATACGCAAACTATACCTTGATACGCATATGCTTATACTGGAGTCTCTTCCGGATGTGGTGTACTCAATTGATTGTAAAGACGGGCAAATGGGTTATGGAGCACGGCAGTATGGGTGCGACGGATGGGGGATGGCGGCACTCTCGGCGCATAGCAAGTGGGTATCGCTTGTGTTCATGAGAGGA
The DNA here is from genome assembly GCA_012523075.1 of Clostridiales bacterium. Classification (GTDB taxonomy): domain Bacteria; phylum Bacillota; class Clostridia; order Ch29; family Ch29; genus JAAYEV01. The sequence continues at coordinate 14,705 of JAAYJF010000158.1, forward strand.
ACCAGCCTTGAGGACCCTGATGGACTGCTTGAAGGTACAGGCAAGAACATTCGTCATGTGAAGCTGCGCTCACCCGAACAGGCGAAGGAAAGGCGCAGTGCGCTGAGGGGATTAATAAAGGTCGCAGCAAAGTTCCATGGGTGATATATACGCGCTGAATTTCATGTTCCAGTTACTTATGTATACATACAATGCACTAATAGTATTATATTCCTATATCTGTCATTCCGAAATAGCGAAGTCCGAAGAATC
>JAAYJF010000169.1 GCA_012523075.1 Clostridiales bacterium
ACTTCCCACTTCCTACTTCCCACTTCCCATATGAATGTCCCCTATTGATATTTTTGAAGAATCTGACTATGTCATTCTGAACGAAGTGAAGAATCTTATGTTCTCAATAACTTAAAGATCCTTCGCTACCGCTCAGGATGACAAAAAGGCTACTCAGGATGATGCCTGCCAACTACGAGCTACCAACTACGAACTGATAAGGAGGTTAACTATAATGAAAAAGAAATTACTTGCAGTGGTTTTATGTGTTGTTACCGCCTGTGCTCTCTTTGTGTCTGCCGGGGCCGATGAGGCAAAAGATACTGTGACTTTTTCGCTGCAGCAAGCGGTGGACTATGCGCTGGAGAACAGTGCTGCAATAAAATTAAGCTATACAGCGGTGGATAAGGCGGAAGTTGGCTACCGGGAGGCCAAGAGTGCCTACGACAAGGCGGATGATGCGGGAGGGTTATCCAGGGAAGAGAGGATGCTCATGAGTTCTCAGATGCTATTTGAAAACTACAAGCTGACCGAAGGGTTCTATAAAGAGATGGCGGACATGGGCAGAACCCTGGCGAAAAAGGGCCGGGAACAGACAATAGAAACCGTAAAAATGGCGGTTCAAAACGCCTACTTCAACCTGCTGTTTGTGAAGGAGAAGGCACAGATACAAAAGAGCATACTGGATTCCGCTAAGAAGGATATGGACATAGCCAATAAAAAGTACGAACTGGGTATGGTGTCCCAGGTGGACGTGCTTTCCTCCGAGGCAGCCCTCGAGAGCGCAAAGCTTGGTTACAATACTGCGCTTAGGGATTTGGAATACCAGGTTATGTCTTTCAACAAAACCCTGGGTCTGCCTCTTAAGACCGAGGTAACCCTCACCGACAGCCTGGCCTTTGAAGAACCGCCAGAGGCGGACCTCGAAGAAAGAGTTACCCTTGCTCTCCAGAACAGGTACGAAGTGATTGCGGCGAAGGAACAGTACAGGGTGAATGAGTTAAACCACAAGCTCACGCTGGGCTGGTACCCTGAGAACACCTTCGCCACAAGGCAGGCGCGGTACGATATGGAAAACAGCCACCACAAGCTGGTAAGCGCCGAGCAGGACGTGGAACTATCGGTTCGAAAAGCTTATATGGACATGCAAAGTGCCTACGAAAGCATCAGAGTGCTGGGCAAAAACGTGGAAAGGCTGGAGAAGGCATACGATATTGCAAGGCTTCGATATGACACCGGAATGGCCACCAGCCAGGAAGTGGTGAACGCCCTTAACGCGTTAAACGACATAAAGCTGCAGCGCCTGCAGGCTATACACGGGTACAACCTGGCGAAGATACAGTTTGAGGCCTCAAGCGGTATTGGCGTAGCCGCGCCCGGCGGTTTTTAACGAAAGAGGTGCGGAAAAGTATTAAAGCGAAACGGGATAATGAACGCATGGCGGAATGGAGGGCATGATGTAATGTCAGGGGTTACAAGAAGAGAGCAGATACTGGCGGCGGCAGCTGAGGTATTTAGCGAAACCGGCTACCACGGTGCCAGGATCGAGGATATAGCAGTAAATGCCGGTATAGGCAAGGGTACGGTGTACGAGTATTTTACCAGCAAAAGGGAGCTTTTTGAGGAATCAATATTCTTTGTGCTGGAAAAGTACCTTTACGAAACCATGGAAGGCGTAAATTCGATACCCGACCCCATCGGCAAGCTGAAAGGCGTTATAAGCCTGCAGACCTCGCTGATGGACAGGAAAGGGAACATTGCCACCCTTTTTATGAAAAACTCCGGGGACATCCACCGGGAGATGTTGGACCGGCTTATTGACTTCCGGGAAAGGGTGCTGGACTTTATAGCCGGTATAATTGCCGGGGGGATTCAAAAGGGTGTCTTCCGTCCGATGGACCCCCGCCTAGCGGCCATCCTGTTTATGGGGGTGCTACAGGAGGCGGAAACAATCCGTTGCAGCGGCTCCAGGATAAGCGATAAAACCATTGATACCATATTGGATTACATGATAAAAGGTATAGGAAAAATTAGAAATGGGGGCACACCATGTAGTAGTGGCTAGGGATTAATTGAACCATACGGCGGGGCGGTAAATGCTCCGCTTTTTTATATTGTAAACCCAAAGGATTCCCCGGAGAAATGTCGAAGAATAAAAGGAAAGGATTGGAACATGGCAAATACTGTCTGAAAAGAGAGGAGTGGGAAAGGGTTCTATGCGTAGCTTTAGAAGTAAAATAACCATAAGCTTCATTGTTGTAGTGCTACTGGTATCTTTGACCTTCGGGGCAATATCTGTAAGGAACATGAAGATTGAGGTGGAGGGCCTGGCGACCAAGAAGCTCAATGCGGATGTTTCGCTTATCAATTACATGTTTGAATTCCAGTATTCGGGCTACTGGCAGATAAATAAAAGCGTTGGTGACGGTGTACTTCACAAAGGCTACTATAATATGTACAACAATTCGCATCTTATAGACACTATAAGCGGACTGGTGGAGGGCACCATGGTGTCCATTTACCAGTATGACAGCATAATAGCTACCAATATTACCGACAGCACGGGCAAAAGAATTATGGGCTCGGTATTGGATGACCAGGAGATCCTAGGCACGGTGCTGGAGGAGGGGCAGATGTTTTCGGGCAATTCGTACATAGGAGACGAAGAATACCTTTGCAATTATCTTCCTCTTAAGGACCAGTACGATCAAACGGTGGGCATGCTGTTTATAGGAATTCCCACACGGGATTACACCCAGTCCATAAGCAACTTTTTGTTCAACCTGTGCCTGTGGGGCTTAGGCGCAGTGGCTGTTGCAATGTTTATTGCATATATCCTTTCGGGGTCCATCGTGGGTCCTGTGCGGAAGATTATTGGCGCCGTGGATACGGCGGCTACCGGCGACCTTACGACCAGGGCGGACATTGGCTCCTCCGACGAGCTGGGCAAGCTAGCCCAGGACTTTAACGATATGCTGGAGGCGCTTAACAGGTTTATGAGGGGGGTACAGGAGGCGGTTTTGAAGATTTCCGACTATTCCGAAGGCCTTGCCACCGCAGCCCAGGAGACATCGGCGTCATCTCAGCAGATGGCCACCAGCGTCCAGGAGATGGCACAAAAGACCTCGCTTCAGTTTGAAAGGACGGTCCGGGGCAAGGAGCTGACCGAGGATATTTCCATAAGGATAAAGGAGGCCGCCGACCAGATGGAGGCCATACTGGACAGTTCCCGGGAGATTAAGGCCAGTACCGATAAGGGCATAAGCATAGTGGAGCAACTTAAAGATAGAAACGAGGACAGCAACAGGGCCAACAGCGAGATAAAGCAGGTGTTTGTGACGCTGGAGGACAGCACTAAGAGCATTGACGGCATAATAGGCGATATTGACGAGATTGCGGCACAGACAAACCTCCTGGCCCTTAACGCTGCCATAGAAGCGGCCAGGGCGGGCGAAGCCGGTCGTGGGTTTGCCGTTGTGGCGGAGGAGGTACGGAAGCTTGCCGATGACAGCCTCAGGGCCACGTCCCAGGTTAAGGAGATTGTGACCAATATAAGGGCAAACATGGACAGCGCCCAGCAGGCGGTGGATACCGGCCAGGAGGTCGCAAGGCAGCAAAGCAGTGCCGTATTAGAAACGGCGGAGTTTTTCAAAAATATTGCCAATGCCGTGGACGGCGTGGTGGAAAGAATAGGGGAAATATCAGAAAGCTCTCGCAATATTAATGTGAGTAAGGAGGACCTTCTGGAACAGATCAACGAGGTATCGGTGCTGGCCGACGAACTGGCTTCCTCGGCGGAGCAGATTGCATCGGTTACCGAGCAGCAGGCGGCGGCGTCCCAGCAACTGGCGGACACCTCCAGTCAGATGGAAAGCCTCATGACCGAGCTGGAAGGAGCCCTTGAAAAATATAAGTTGACTAGTTCGTAGTTGGTAGTTGGTAGGCGTCAGAGATAAATCTGCGGGTAACGGTCACAAATCACGCAGGATAGGTGCTGGATAGATTTTAGCGCAGAACTTATTAAGGAAAGGGGACACGCCTCTGCTTACGCGGGTATTTCTTGCTGAGGTATGTCCCCATTAGAATTCCACCCACTTCTCAATGCGGTATGTCCCCATTTGGAATTCAGATCACAGGGGGCGGTTTAGCCGCTTTTTTTATTTGTATGAAATTACCAACAAAGATACCCCCGGATAATGGAAAAGGGATTCGAATATATATATCAAAACGGGCCATACATAACAGAAAACTTATAAGGAGGAGTGCATATGAAACGACTAATAGCGCTGACACTGGTTATTGTAATGGTACTGGGGGTATCGGTGACGGGTTATGCCGCGCCCAACTGGAAGCAGGGGGGAGGCCTTCCGCCCGGGATACAAAAGAAGGTTACGCTATCCATGTTTACAAATCTTCGGGACCTCGATATTGTTCCCTGGGCAAAGAATGCAATGGAAAAGATGTCGGTAAAGGGTCTTATCAAGGGCTACGGGGACAACACATTCAAGCCCAATGCTTCGGTATCACAGCTTGAGGCGGTGGTAATGGCCTTAAGGGTTTTGGGCTGGGAAGAGGATGCCCGTAGCAGCAAATATGCCAGCAAACTGGTATCCAAGTACAAAGGTGGCAGACTGGACCCCTGGGCCTACGGCTATGTAAACGTTGCCTATGAAAAGGGAATACTGGATGAAGTGGACATTATGTACTTTAATCCCAACTCCGCGGCCAAGCGCTGGGAGGTGGCCAAGTATTTCGTAAGGGCCTTGGGCAAGGAAGATATAGCCGAAGACCACATGAGGGACAAATTGGACTTTAAAGACTATAGTGCAATACCAGTGGGGGCTGTGGGGTATATATACGTAATGAACGACCTGGGGCTCATGGTAGGAAACGCCAATGGTACTTTCAACCCTAACGGGGCTGTATCCAGGGCAGAAATGGCTGTCCTTCTGGAGCGCATAGACAACAAGGTGGACAGGGATACCGACGGAAACGAGATATACGGCAGGGTAGCTGACATTGACTCCAGAAACTATGAATTAAAGCTTGATGTGGACGGCAGCCAGAAGTGGTACGAGGGTATCGAAGGAATAGCCGTGTACAAAGACGGGGAGTATTACGACTTTGGTAGCCTCAAAAGGGGAGATTACGTGGAAATTCTCCTTAACAGCAGCGGCAAGGTTATATTCATAGAGCTTAAGGATGAAAAAGAAGATAAAATCATCTCCGACTTCCGCGGAGAGGTAAGTAATGTGAATGCAAGGAACAGAGAGATTACGATAAAATCCGGAACAGCGGTGTTTACATTCAGCGTCAAATCCGATGCCGATATCCGGTTAAACGGCAAGGATGCGAAACTTAGCGACATAAAAGCAGGTGACTATGTTAGGCTTAAGGTGGACGACAGGAACAGGGTTATAAGGCTGTCTGCCGAGGGTGACCACCAACCGGACGACGGGAAAGTTGAAGCTGAGGGAACCATACATTCCGTCACCAACACCAGAAGAGCGAAGGAAATCACCGTCAAGCTGGAAAACGGAAAGCTGCAGACCTATGATGTGGTTTCAGAAACCAAGATAACCCTTGACGGCAAAAGAGCGGCCCTCGAAGACCTCGAAAACGGCATGGAAGTGAAAGTCCTCGCAAAGGACGGTACCGCCCTGGGGATTGATGCGAAGCCTGTGGTCTATACACGCCAGGTAGAAGGGACCATATACAGGTTGAGGGACAATGAGATAAGGGTTAAGGTTGGCAACAACTATTACACATTTAATATAGATAAAGACACGCTGGTTTATATCGATGAGAAAAGGGCCGAAGTAGGCGATCTGATGGCGGATATGCCGGTTGTGGTAAGGTACGAGGGGGATAAAGCCCTTAGGATTGTTGCCGAGAGCCTGGAAGCGGAACTGGAGGGTGTAATAACCGGACTGTCTGCAAAGGACGATACCATAACGGTTAAGGTTGGCAACTCCTACAGGACCCTTAGTGTTAACAAGAACACCTCAGTAAGGGTAAACGGAAAAGCCGCCGGGTTTAATGAGCTGGCGGTGGGTATGAAGGTTACGGTAAGGTACAGGGCCGGGCTGGCGCTTAGAATAAATGCGGAAGACGTTGTGACCGAGGTGGAGGGGATAATAACCTCTGTAAACACTCGCAGGGATAATATCACCGTGGAAGTGGGACGCAGGACCTATACCTACTCGGTAGCGGATGCGGACATCTACGTGGAGGGCAAAAGAGCGGATATTGAAGACCTTGTGGTGGGCATGACTGTAAAGTTTGAAATTCTAAACGACGGCACCGTGGGCAAGGTAAACGCACAGCTTGAGAAAGCGGAAGGGGTTGTGGTGTCGCTGGATGCCGACAACATGCATATAACCCTGAGGCTTTATGACACCAACGTGACCTATGAACTGGACGAAGATGTAAGGGCAGAGGCCGACGGTCAAAGGATAAGGCTTGGCAGTATAAGAAGGGGAGACCGGGTGGTACTGGAATTCCAAGGCGGGCTGGTGGTCCTCATCAAAGCCAACTAACCTAGACACGGGGATAAACAAGGGGATAAACACGGGGACGGACACGGGGACGGTTTTCTTGTCTAACAAGACACGGGGACGGTTCTCCTGTCTTTTTTTGCTAAAAAACAACGCTTTTTTACTTGGATGGCTCCCGTGTTTTTTCAGGAACTTTTCCGGCGTTTCTTCTGTCTAAATATAAATAGTATTATATTTCTTTATCTGGCATTCTTAAGAAGCGAAACCCGAGGAACCCGTCTCTGTCATTCTGAGGACGAAGCCCAAAGAATCCGGCTTTGCCGTTCTGAACGTAGTGAAGAATCTTTGGAGGCAGCCATAAGATCCTTCGCTACAGCAAGGTCCTTCGTTTCACTCAGGAGGACATCCGTTATTGCTTGGGATGACACACTAAAAGATGTGTCGAAAAAAGCTTAAAATAATCACATTTAGCAGGAATTAGCCATTATGTAAAGAATATTATGAGTAAATGTAAAATGAAGAGAATCTTGATGGGGAGGATGAAAGATTTGACAAAGGGAAGGAGACTAAGGATTCTATCGGTGCTGCTGGCCGTGCTGGTGCTGGCCGCCGGCATGCCCTTGTTCGCAGGGGCAACAAGGGTGTTTACCGATGTGGGAGACGGCGAGTGGTATGACACCTATGTACTAAAGGCCTACGAGGCGGGGTTGATTACCGGATTTGAAGATGCCACCTTCAAACCCAACGATTCTATAAGCAAGGTGCAGGTAATAATCTGCCTTGCCAGGCTGGCGGGGTACGCAAAGGATGCCGCGGTGGATTCTTACATACAAAAGTACAGCGCGGTAATGAGCACAAATAAAATTCCTACATGGGCAAACGGATACATAGCCTTTGCGCTGGAGAAAGGGATTGTTACCCAAGAGGAGCTTGCCACCTTTATTAAAAGCGATGGCACAACCCAGAACAATGCCAAGAGGTCTGAGGTGGCGGTATACCTTGCCAAGGCCCTCGGATTTGAGCAGGAGGCAAAGTCCTACACCAACCTGGTACTTGGCTTTGTGGACAACGAGATAATATCCGACTGGCACAAGGGTTACATAAAGACTCTGCTGGATAGGAGTATCATGAAGGGGGATGCGACAAACAGGTTTAACCCCAACAACGAGATTACCCGTGCCGAGGTTGCAACCATGCTTTCCTCGTCCCTGGAGTATGCCGGAGGAGTGGATACCGGCACAACCAGCATAGAGGGGACGATACAGGAGGTAGTGTCCGGCACCGGCAGGACGGTTATCAAAATATCGGTTACCGGTGGGGGCATGGATATGTATGATGTTGCTTCCAATGCTACCGTGAGGCTAAACGGTATTACCTCTACCCTTTCCAGTATTGTCGCAGGACATACAGGGACCTTTGGAATAAAGGACGACAAAATTGTTTCGATAAACGTTACAAGCAGCTCGGCGGCAACGGAGGGAATAGTAAGGAGCGTATTTGACGGCAGTGATTACAGGAGCATCACCATAGAGAATGACGACGGCGACAGGACCACCTACAGGGTAACCTCAGGCACCACAATAAGGCTTGACGGGTCATTGGTGAGCCTTTCGCAGATAAGTACCGGGGACAGGGTTTCGGTTACCGCCAGCGGCACCGATGCCACCCGTATAGAGGCGGAAAGAAAAGTCAAAACGGTGCTGGGGATTTTCGACGGCCTGAAGACCGAAGATAAAGTGGTACTGATTCTCAAAAAGGGTACCAAGGAGATGGAATACCCCGTGGACGACGACGTGGAGGTTAGAAGGGATCGAAGGAAAAGGAGTATCGGGGACCTTCGTAAGGGTGATGAGATAGAAATAACCACCGAGTATGGTGTTGTGGTTAGTATCGAGGCGGAGAGCAAGGACAGGGACGTAGAGGGCACAATCTATTCCCTGCTTATAGCAAGACCCCATCAATTAACCATATTGAACGATGACGGAGAACAGGAGTCCTTCGTGGTACCCATTGATGTGGAAATAGAACTTGACGGCAAGCCCGCCAGCATTTATGACCTGCGGCTGGACTATTTTGTGGAGATTGAGGTGGAAAGCGACGAGGTGATAAGCATCGAGGCGGAATCGGTGGTATCCCAGAATGAGGTAATAGGTACCGTGGAGTACGTCAATACTAGCGTGAATGTTATTTCTGTAAAGGTCTATGATGCCTCCGCCAACGCCAACGTTACAAGGCAGGTAAATGTTAACGACGATACAAGGATTATAAACCAAAGCGGCACCAGGCGGTATATAAGGCACATTGAAGTGGGTGACCGGCTGGTGGTTGTGGGGCACTCGGAACTGGGAGTATTCATCGCCGATACCATTATGATTACCAACAGATAGGAACATGGGGACAGGTTCCCTGTTTGACCTGCGGGCCCAGCGGTGTATCCGCCGGTCCCGCTTTTATTATAGGCTTAGTATACAGGGGACGGTAACTGTTTATTGTCCTTTTTTTGTGGGCTAAAATATTGCGATTAAACGGAAGGAATCGAATACCCGGCGGAGAATACTATAGCAGCGGGGAGGTGTAGGGGTATGCTGATTAACAGGAAGGCCACTATGGCGGTAAGATGCCCCTGGTGCGGCAATATTCGGATAAACAAAGTAGACCCGTTTAGTATTTCCGGCGGCGACGGCATTACGGCGAAATGCATGTGCGGTCAAGACTTGTTTACCTTGAAAAAACGCCAGGCAGGAGGATACCAGCTAAATATTTCATGTATAGCTTGCGATTATGAGCATATCTATAGATTAGGGTATAGGGAATTGTGGAAGTCCGACCTTTTTATCCTCAATTGCCATTATACCAATATGGAAGTATGTTTCCTGGGCAGTGAAACCAATGTTAAGCAGGCTGTGGACAGATACGAAAGGGAAATGGAAGAGATAATAAAGGAGCTGGGGATTGAAGAATTCCTCGAGGATGAAGACCTGTGGAGCGATAGCTTCACCAGGTTTTTGGATAGCGTGGAAAAGGTTAATTATAATAAGGAATTGGGGAAGAATATAGTTGACCTGATAGCCAGAGGCCCAAAACATAGCAAATAGGAGGAGGGCTATGAAACTATTCATCGATACTGCAAACCTTGAGGAGATAAAAAAGGCTAATTCCATGGGCATAATCTGCGGCGTAACCACCAACCCTTCCCTGGTGGCGAAGGAAGGTGACGATTTCAAACAGAGGTTGAGGGATATTGCGTCGGTGGTAAACGGGCCCATAAGCGCAGAGGTGGTATCCCTCAAAGCACCGGAGATGGTGGAGGAGGGCTGCGAACTTGCTTCCTTACACGAAAACATTGTCATTAAAGTACCCATAAACCCTGAAGGGCTGGAGGCGACCAGCATCCTGGCATCTAAGGGCATAAGCGTGAATGCCACCCTTGTGTTTTCCGCCAACCAGGCACTACTGGCGGCCAGGGCCGGAGCGGCCTATGTAAGCCCCTTTGTTGGGAGGATGGACGATATTGGCAACAACGGCATGGATGTGGTGCGGGACATAGTGGATATCTTCCGCATCCACGGCATAGCATCCGAGGTAATCGCTGCCAGCATACGCCATCCAATGCACGTAAGCGAGGCTGCCCTTGCGGGGGCTCATATCGCTACAGTACCCTATAAGGTGCTATTGGCTATGATTAAGCATCCTATGACCCATCTGGGGATAGAAAGGTTTCTGAAGGACTGGGAACAAGTTAGCGGCAAAATATAAAGAAGCGGGAAGAATCCGACTCTGTCATTCCGAAGTAGCGAAGCCCGAAGAATCCGGCTTGCCGTTCTGAACGTAGTGAAGAATCTTTGAAGCCAGGCATAAGATCCTTCGCTATCGCTCAGCATGACAGGCGCTCTGCAAGGTCCTTCGCTATCGCTCAGCATGACAAAGGAGTCGCTCAGCATGACACATTTTATATATATTTTAAG
>JAAYJF010000093.1 GCA_012523075.1 Clostridiales bacterium
TAAACATGGTTAAGCACTCCTGTCTATCTAAAAAGGTACCAGGTACCACCCGAATTTTGTCGATAGTCAACAATCCACAGGAACCGTCCCCGTGGCTACGTGGCTATTATATCAATATTATATACATAGCACAAGGGACTACCCAAGCTTTTAAGGAAAGAGGAAAGCCCCGGAGGTATTGGAAGTATTCCAAAGTCCTCCGGAGCATCGGAGAATATCTATTACTGGGAAGGAATGTTTCGTGCCGGATTTTGGCTATTCAGTTGGATCTGCATTGAGTTCTACGTCCCCAGTAGCTTCCTTAACGGTAAACTCAAATACTTCCGAGTTTACCAGAGTATCGCCGTTTACTTGCACTATGCTTACGGTGAATTTGTATGTTCCAGCATCAAGGCCGTCAATAACTTTAAACGGTGTGGTTACGCCATTAGAGGTTTCTAGAGATGGTAATTGCTGCAATGTAAAGCCTGCCGCTGGGCCAAAGTAGGCCTGTCCATCTCTTATAGTGAACGTGTCACTTCCAGTGCCATAGCCAATTATTTTATCGTCCAGGCTGTCGGAATCATCCGTTACTTTCATTAGGTATCTAATAGGCACATCATTGGATATATTGGCGACGTTGCTTACCTTGATTGAGAAACCTTTTTTTTCATCGGTGCCTTCAAACAGATCTTGAGGAGCCGTAAACTCGAAATCTGCCTCGGGTGGAGAAGGCTCCTGCGTTATTGTATATGCAAAGGTATTCTCCGGTGTTGTTCCATACATGGTGCCGAACTGATTTCCGGCCAGGTCCTTTATTACTATATAGAAGGTTATCCCACCGTTTTTTGCAAATGCTGCGGTTACCGTTTCGCCAAAATCGATAGTCCATTTCTGCTCCCTGACGTCGTAGGTTACCGTTACGCCATAATTTTCAAATGATTTCTTGTCATCATCAGTGCCATAGGGGTTATCTTCATCGGCATAAACGCTGAATTCCGGCAGTGTATCTTCCATGCTGTGGTCTATTTCCAATTCATATAGGATACCTTCATCATAGGCATCCACCGTAAAGACAAAGGTTTCATCATGGGCTAAGAATACATTGCCTCTTTCCGGAGATACTCCTTCCAATACCGGGGCTATGATATCTTCCAGCCCTCCTATGTTAACAAGGTTAACGATTATGGTTTCGGAGGCGTAGCCCGAGCCCCAGTTGATTGCCCAAATATAGGTGGACTTATAGGTGACACTATCCACATCTTTATCCAAGTCGGCTGCTTTTACACTGATGTACTCAAAGTGCCTGTTTTCTTCAAAGAATTGCAGGTTTTCTGTAGGCTTCCCGTTGATTGTTGATGTTACGGTGGCTGTATCAACGCCCTCGGGTACGGGTATTTCTATCCCTATCCAGTTGGCTCCCCTTGGTGGTATTGCCCCCTGCTGCAGATAATAGGGTAATATGCCGTTATTTGCATCAATGGTGAGAGTCTTGGTTGTCCCTTCAAAACTGTATTCCAGTTCCGTACCGCCTGTATAGCCGGGATCTTGTTTGATGTCATCGTTTGACCTTTCTATAGATTTCAATACTTCTACTGTCACTGTGGTTGTAATGCCTGCTACCACATTATCTGTGTCTGCGTCCACTAAGCTAATTACAAAAGTGTAGGTTCCGGCCTCATTGAATGTTACTTTCCATGGCGTGGTTGCAGTGTATTCGGCCGGAATATCGAAACCGCTTCCCGGTCCCCAATAACCCTCGTTAGTCGCCAGGTACGGGTTCCCTTTAGAATCCGTTGCCGCAAAGATGGCGTCTCCCGGTCCGTCAGTTTTGCTGAATTTAAACCTAACTCCTTCGTATCCGGAATCGCGTTTTACATTTGTTGCAAAGGTTACACCAATCTCTGCTTCTTCACCTTCAACAATTTCTCCCGGTATTTCGAAGTGGAATTTATAGGTGGATGCCCTTCTTGTCGGCCCACTGCTACCGCCACCGGAGGTTTTCTTTTCTTCCTTTACCTCTTCGCCGTCCACTACCTTCTTTTCCGGTTCCTTTTCAAAGCTGTAGTCGTCTGTGTTTACGTTGGCGGTTTTAATGGTTCCCTGGCCGGTAACCTCAGCAGCACCATTAAGGGTCAGGTTTTTTATTACGGTATCTTTATCGATATCTATGTTTGTCCCTTTGGCTTCCCCGGATACTTCCAGTTCCCCAATGCGTGTATCGCCGGTTACGTTTAAATCAACGGCTGCCTCTATATTTATCCTATCGAAATCCCCTTCAAGCTCAATACTCTCACCGGGTTTTAGCACCAGTATCTGCACATTGCCAAAACCATCACCGGTAAGGCTTTCCTCCTGCAAGTGTGCACCGGATTCCAGCACCACATTACCAATATAAGTATCGCCCCTGGCAACAACCCTTACCTTTCCATCCACTATGTATACAATGACTTCTTCCAGCGACGAATTATTGAATACCACGCTGTCCTTTCCGCCGCCGCATATTATAGTTCTTCCCTTAACCACAATCCCGTCCGCTTCAAAATCGCCGTCCCCAATACCGGCGGTTAGGAAGAGGTCGCCTTCTATCACGAGGTTTTGGAGAGTTACATCCGAAACGTTTACAGTTACATTGCCTGATACCGTTTCGCGGCCTTCTTCCGGGCCGTAGGTCCCCGGTTGGTTGAACAGGAGGCCGACAGCCTTGCCCAACAGGGCTACCGTTTCTGCCCTGGTTATTATCCTTGCGGGATTGAAGGTTCCATCGGGATACCCGCTAAGGTAACCGCCTGCTACGGCTGCGTTTACGTATTCTCTGCTCCAGTCGGCTATCTCATGACTATCGTTAAATCCATCAACCCACTTTTCATCCCTTATGCTTTCAAGTTTTAAGAGTTTGAAAAGAATAACCGCGGCCTCCTGCCGGCTAATCTCCGTGGTAGGCCTCATTGTTCCGTCATCATAGCCGCCCATGTATCCCGCCGCCACCGCTTTTGCTATCTCGTCGTTAAACCAATCCTGTGTTGATACATCTGTAAAGGTTATCTGGGACTTTTGCGTTAGGCTGTAGGCCCTGTTTACAAAGGCGGTAAACTCAGCCCTTGTGACTTCTTTCTCTGGCCTGAAAGTACCGTCTTCATAGCCTGCAATCAGGCCCTTGCTGCTCCAGTCAAGTATCTGTTCCCTGGCCCAGTGGTTATTGATATCGCTGAACTGAGCCCCCTGTTCTTCTACCGCTTCCGCGACGTCTGCGAGAGCGGTAGCAGCAGAAAAACCGCTACCAAAAATTAATGATAGTGTCAGTATACAGGCTACAAGCTACGATTAAGTCCGTATAATTGTGTAAAAGGATAGTGAGCCACAGACTCATTTCCTCGGTTATAATATAGGTGTGAACTAATACCAAACCGAGGAGGATAAAATCCATGGCTCAGTTCAATATTACACTA
>JAAYJF010000073.1 GCA_012523075.1 Clostridiales bacterium
AAACGGCTTCTTTTTTAGTCCTATCTTTACTACATCATGCCCATTCCGTCCATTCCGCCCATTCCGGCGGGAGGCATATCATTTTTCTTCTCGGGGATGTCGGCTACAAGGCTTTCGGTGGTAAGCACCATAGATGCCACCGATGCAGCGTTTTGCAGTGCCGACCTTACAACCTTTGTGGGGTCGATAATCCCGGCTTCTATCATGTCAACGTATTCGCCCTTGTAGGCATCAAATCCCATTGCACCCTCGAGTTTCATAACCTTTTCCACCACAACCGAGCCTTCCATGCCTGCGTTGTTGGCTATCTGTCTTACCGGCTCCTCCAGGGCTCTTCTTATTATACGAGCACCGGTCTTTACATCTCCATCGGTGTCTTCAATCATTTTATCAACGGCAGCTGCTGTCCTTAAGAGAGCTATACCTCCGCCGGGCACTATTCCTTCTTCAACTGCAGCCCTTGTGGCCGAAAGAGCATCCTCAATCCTATACTTCTTCTCCTTAAGCTCGGTCTCGGAGGCAGCACCCACCTGGATAACGGCTACGCCGCCGGAAAGTTTTGCAAGCCTTTCCTGGAGTTTTTCCTTATCGAACTCGGAGGTGGTGTCCTCTATCTGTACCTTTATCTGCTTTATTCTGTCCTTTATTTCCTTCTCGCCGCCAGCGCCGTCAACTATAATAGTGTTCTCCTTGGACACCTTGACCTGTCTTGCTCTGCCCATCTGGCTTAAGGTAGCGTTTTTGAGCTCAAGGCCGAGCTCCTCCGAAATTACCTGTCCGCCGGTAAGAATGGCTATATCCTCCAGCATAGCCTTTCTCCTGTCACCAAAGCCCGGCGCCTTGACCGCAACACAGGCAAAGGTACCCCTAAGTTTGTTGAGTACCAAAGTTGCAAGGGCTTCACCTTCTATGTCCTCGGCTATTATTAGCAGCTTTTTGCCCTGCTGTACCACCTGCTCTAGCACCGGCAACAGGTCCTGGATGTTGGTTATCTTCTTGTCAGTTATAAGTATGTGAGCATCGTCTAATACCGCTTCCATCTTGTCGGTGTCGGTAACCATGTAAGCGGAAATGTAACCCCTGTCAAACTGCATACCTTCCACAACCTCAAGGGTTGTGCCCATTGTCTTGGACTCTTCCACTGTTATAACGCCGTCCTTGCCCACCTTTTCCATGGCATCGGCAATAAGGCTCCCTATTTCCTCGTCAGAGGCCGATACTGTGGCAACCTGAGCTATGGATTCTTTCTTATCTATTGTTTTACTCTGCTCCTTAAGAGCTTCCACCGCTTTCTCCACCGTCTTCTGGATACCTTTTTTAATATCCATAGGGTTTGCCCCGGCAGCAACGTTCTTAAGACCCTCCCTTATCATCGCCTGGGCGAGCAGAGTAGCGGTTGTGGTGCCGTCACCGGCCACGTCGTTGGTTTTTGTGGCAACTTCTTTAACAAGCTGTACCCCCATGTTCTCGAAGGGGTCTTCCACTTCAATGTCCCTTGCTATGGTAACACCATCGTTGGTTATAGCAGGGGTTCCGAATTTTTTATCAAGAACTACGTTCCTGCCCTTGGGTCCAAGGGTAATCCTTACGGTATCCGCAAGCTGGTTCATTCCCTTTTCCAGCGACCTTCTGGCGTCTTCGCCGTACTTTATCTGTTTTGCCATATCCATTCACTCCTTTTATTGGTTTTGCTTACTCGATTATCGCAAGTACGTCGCTCTGTTTTAGAATAAGGTACTCCTCGTCATCCATCTTGATTTCGGTACCTGCATACTTGGAATAAATAACTCTGTCTCCCACTTTTACCTCAAGGGGAACCCTCTTACCCTCTATTAGTTCTCCGCTTCCCACCGCCAGCACTTCACCTTCCTGGGGCTTTTCCTTTGCGGCTTCGGGCAGCACAATCCCGCTCTTGGTGGTTTCCTGTTTCTCCAGCACCTTAACAACAATCCTGTCTCCTAGTGGTTTGATGTTCATGCTTTACCCTCCTATCCTATATGTATAGTTTGGTTTCGTATTGTTAGCACTCACCGTCGGCGAGTGCTAATTACATTTAATATAATATTAAAAGCCGGCCCAGTTATCAAACCCAATACCGCCCAATAATTATCCAAATATGGCGGTTTTTCTTTATAAAGTCAAAATATATCGCTGTTTCTTTCCATATCCATTATTTATACCCGTTTTCTATGGGCTTAGCCTCTATCGGTTGCCTTTCCCATTGTACCCCTCGCATAGTAGAAAAGATACTGCTGTGCTACTCCCGCAAGGGGTCCGAACCTTTCGCAAGCCAACCGGCGTATCTGGGCAAGGGAAGTTTCCCGTTTAAGGTAGTAGTGCTCCATAACCCTTTTTACCCACACGTCCACCGGGAAAGCATCAAACTTTGCCATGGAAAAAAGCATAATACAGTCGGCCACCTTTGGCCCTACGCCGGGAAAGTATAAAAGCGCGTCCCTTGCATCCTCCGTGTCAGCATTCTCCAATGAATACAGGTCGGCCCGCCCCTCCGATACAATTCTCGCAGCCTTCAGCACATACTTTGCCCTAAAACCGCAGCCACAGCCACGTAAGTCCTTCTCGTCCATAGCCGCCAAACGCCCGGGTGCAGGGAAATCAAAATAGGTTTCCCCGTTTTGTTCTTTTCTTTCTCCGAAGCTTTGGCACATCCTTTCTATGGTACTCATAATCCTGGGAATCCTGTTGTTTGCGGATATAATAAAGGAAACAAGCGTTTCCCACACGTCCTGTTTCAGAATGCGTATGCCGCTGCCATACTCCACTGCCCTTTTTAGCACCGGGTCCCTTGAAAGGGTTTCCTTTATGGCCCCATAGTCCCTTGAAAGGTCAAAGTACCCAGCCCAATATTCATGGAAGTTCCGTTCATCGGTACCTTCAAGCAGTATATCGTTGCCTACTTTTTTCACCCGGAGGGCTCTTCCGCCAGCAACACCGCTGTAGCTGCCGCCCGGCATTGCTTTCCACCGGAAACACTGTCCGCATTCGAATACGTGCCGTGGCTCGAAGTCCTTTGCGTTTTTAACAAGTATTCCGTTTTTCGTTCTTATATAATTCAACGATAAACCTCCAGTTTACAGACCTCACAAACCACAGTCTGACAGTTCTTCTGGTTACAGGTATCAGGTCACTGACCACTAACCACTAGCCACTGATTAATCAGGAAGTCTCATATCGCCTTCCTTAATCCATCCTTTTCTTCTCATATACCCAGAAAACAAAAGGGTTATTATCGCTGGAGCGACTATATGCAAAACCAGCATCTTCACAAAAACCGCAGGACTTGCGCCCATCGCCTCCACAGTCCCGAATTGTCCTACAAGGCCACTGGTACCCATACCCGCGCCTATAGGTACGTTCTCCATCCTAAAAACCGTGGTAGCAAAGGGCCCTAATACGGCAGAGGCCAGTGTGGGGGGAACCCATATGAGGGGATTTTTCACAATGTTAGGCATCTGTAGCATCGACGTGCCTAGGCCCTGAGAAATGAGGCCGCCCCAGCCGTTTTCCCTATAGCTGGCCACGGCAAAGCCCACCATCTGGGTGCTGCAGCCCACCGTGGCAGCCCCGGCGGCAAGCCCGCCAAGACCCAGCATTATTGCCAGGGCAGCACTGCTTATTGGCAGCGTAAGCACCATTCCCATAAGCACCGATACGAAAATCCCCATAGGAATGGGATGCAACTCGGTGGCCCACATTATCCACTTCCCAAGGCCAGTCATTAATGACGAAATTCCCGGCCCAATCAGCATGCCCGCCAGCACGCCCGTTATTATGGTAACCGCCGGCGTAACCAGAATATCCACTTTGGTCTCCTTTGATACCATTTTGCCAAACTCAGCACCCACAACCGCCGCCACAAAGGCGCCCACAGGCCCCCCCAACTGGTTGCCCACCAAACCGGTTACGGTGGATGCAAACAGCACAAGAGGTGGCGCCTGGAGACCGTAGGCCACCGCCACCGCTATCGCCGGGCCGGTCATCTGCTGCGCTGCAGGGTAGACCACCTCGTAAAGAAACGGAATATTCAGATTTTCGCCTATTACTTTAAGAATAAGTCCTATTATTAGCGTGGCAAATAACCCCTGGGCCATCGCTCCCATAGCCTGTATGCCATATCTGTGCAATGAAATCTCTATGTTTTTTCTCTTCAAAAAGCTTTGCTTTTGTTCCATTTTGACCTCTCCTCGTTTGATAGATTATAAATGACAGGCGACCTGCGAAGCTGTATATACACCTGTATTGTCTCATATAATACCACCATTAAGCCAAATGTCAAGCGCAAAGCTTATCCGGTATTTTCCATTATTTAAAAACCCTATCCTTTAACGCAGTAAAGGTACGGCGGCTCTTCTCCACCTCTTCCAGGTCAATGTTGGCCCAAACCACCGTCTCCTTGTCTCCCCCCGAAGCCACGGCGATTCCCCAGGGGTCTACCACCATGCTGTGCCCCCCAAAGGTTGCCCCTCCATGACTTCCTGCACAGTTGCAGGATATAAGGTAGCACTGATTCTCCACCGCCCTTGCCTTGTTGAAAATGGTCCAGTGGTCCAACCTATTTATTGGCCATGCGGCCGGCACCAGAAAACCCTCTGCTCCTTTGTCCACCATTGCGCGGTACAGTTCCGGGAACCTTAAGTCGTAACAGGTGGTTATTCCCCATGTGCCAAACTTAGTTCCAACCACCGTTATATCCCTGCCCGGCGTCAGCACCTCGGGCTCCCTGGACTTGTAACCGAACAGATGAATCTTCCTGTACCGGGCTGCTATATTGCCCTCGGGGTCTATAAGCAGGGAGGTATTGAAGAGGTCGCTACCCTCCCGCTCCACAAAACTCCCGGTCAGGATATAACACCCCAGCTTTTCAGCTAAGGGGGCAAAGGCGAAATAAGTCTGCCCCTTCAACTCTTCACTCTCTTTTTGATAGTTTTCGAAATTGAAAAACCCCGTACCCCATATCTCGGGAAGCAGCACCAGCTGCGGATGTCTATTGTCCCGGTACATGCTCTCCAGAATGTCCATTGCATGGACCATTCGCTCATCCTTTGTCCTGTCGGCATTTACCTCCAACTGTAGCACCGCTACATTCATTATTAAATCCTCCTTTGAAAATGCATCAGGACCGCCGGACAGGTAACCGTCCCTCGCCCGAGCAACCGTCCCTTGCCCGGTCCCGCCCGTAGCCAATCCTTGTTCCATATAATACCATCACGTTGGGAATTGTCAAGCATAAAGCATGTATATTAACAATTTAGACCATTAATGGTAGGACTATCATAAATAATTCTAAAATTGTATATATTAACATTTCTTTTGTGCATATTATAGACAAGGGAAGTTTCCAGCATTTTGTTTTCCCTTCATAATACTCACAGAAACCGGGCTTTCAACACTTTCAAAAAGGAGGTGATAAACATTTATTGGGTAGACCTAAACAGCGACCTTGGAGAGAGCTTTGGCAATTACACATTAGGAATGGATGAGCAGGTGATAAAGCATGTGACATCGGTGAACATTGCCTGCGGATGGCATGCGGGAGACCCGCTGGTAATGGATAGGACTATTAAGGTAGCACTTCGTGAGAAAACAGCGATAGGAGCCCATCCCGGGTTCCCTGACCTTTTAGGTTTTGGCAGGAGGAACCTCGCTGCCACACCGGAAGAGATAAAGGCATACGTCCAGTACCAGTTGGGAGCCCTTATGGCCTTCGCAAAGGCAAACAGGACAGCCATTCAGCACGTAAAGGCCCACGGTGCATTATACAACATGGCGGCAAAGGATGCCAAGCTGGCAATGGCTTTGGCCGAAGCAATCCATGAAGTGGACAGCGACATAATACTTATGGGCCTTGCAAACAGCGAAATGATTAGTGCCGGAAAGGAGGTAGGGCTAAAAGTAGCCAACGAAGTATTTGCCGACAGGGCCTACAGCCCCGACGGGACGCTGGTATCCAGGAGGCTCCCGGGGGCGGTAATCCATGACGCAGACATTGCCCTTTCCAGGGTGGTACGCATGGTAAAGGAAGGAAAGGTTGAGGCTGTGAACGGACAGGACATTGAAATAAAAGCTGACTCAATCTGTGTTCACGGCGATAACCCGGAAGCGGTGGAGTTTACAAGAAAAATAAGGGCCAGGCTGGAGCAAGAGGGTGTTGAAGTAACCGCCGTTTCAAATTTTATTAAATAAAATGGAGGGATATTAAATGGGTTCCAATAATAAGGATTCGGACCTTAAGAAAAAGGCCAGTGCACTGCTTGGAGCAGCCTTTCTTATGGCCACTTCCGCTATAGGACCGGGTTTTTTGACACAGACTGCAGCTTTCACCGAACAGTATAGGGCAGATTTTGCCTTTGTAATACTGTTTTCAATCCTTCTTGCGTTAGGTGCCCAGATGAACGTATGGAGAGTTATAGGCATTTCAGGATTAAGGGGCCAGGACATAGCAAACAAGGTGCTGCCCGGCCTCGGATATTTTGTGGCAATTCTTGTAGCCCTGGGCGGACTGGCATTTAACATAGGAAACGTCGGCGGAGCAGCCCTTGGTCTAAATGCCCTTTTGGGAATAAACACAGACTTCGCGGCTCTGGTTTGCGGCATAATAGGTATCCTGATTTTCCTGTCCAAGGATGCAGGCCCTGTTATGGATAAGTTCACCAAGATACTGGGTGTTCTCATGATTATTATAGTGGGCTATGTTACACTCACAACCAAACCCCCGGTAGGGGAAGCCCTTTTAAGAAGCGTTTCCCCCACAGAGCCGGGAGTACTGCTTTTCCCTATCATCACGCTGCTGGGCGGAACGGTGGGAGGTTACATAACCTTTTCCGGCGGCCATAGGCTGCTTGACGCCGGCATATCCGGAAAGGAAAACCTGGATCAAATCAAAAAGAGCTCTGTAACGGGCATCCTAATTGCTACCATAATGCGAATCTTGCTGTTCCTGGCCATATTGGGCGTTGTCTCCAAGGGAGCGGCCCTTGACCCGGCCAACCCGGCGGCCTCGGCTTTCCAGCACGGTGCTGGGAACATAGGATACAGATTCTTCGGCATAGTACTTTGGGCGGCGGGCATCACCTCGGTGATAGGAGCGGCCTTTACATCAGTCTCTTTCCTTAAAACATTGAACGCATTTATAGAAAAAAATGAAAAATATATTATTTGCGGCTTTATAGCAGCCTCCACGCTTATAATGGTCCTTGTGGGCAGCCCGGCCAAACTGCTCATCCTGGCAGGGTCGCTTAACGGTCTTATACTGCCGGTAACGCTGGGAACCATGCTGATGGCTTCCAGGAGAAAGGATATTGTCGGGGACTACCATCACCCAACATGGCTGCTGGTATTTGGTGTAATGATAGTGCTGGTAGCCGGGTATTCGGGGATACTGTCCCTTAGGAATATGGCAAACCTGATACCAAGATAACCCGGTAAAATTCTGCCTAATTTCGTACTCACCGGTAAGGCATCCGGCGGGTACAAGGCTCAAATATGTATGGCCGTATGCCTTACCATTATAAAAGGGATAAGTCGGGGGGGAAGCAGAGTGTATAAACAGACAAAGTACCTGGCAGCCGGGGACAGGGCACTGGTAATGGAGTTTGGGAATTCCATATCGGAAGGGATTAATAGAAAGATACGGTCCATGGGTATTGCGATAGAAAAGAGCGGAATTGAAGGCATTACCGAAACGGTACCTACATACAGGTCTCTTATGGTACACTACGACCCAATAATAATGGAGTACGATGCCCTTTTAGACAGGCTTAGGTCGCTGGAAGAACAGCTGGAGAGCATAGACCTGCCGTCACCCTGCACCTACGAGATACCAACGCTTTACGGCGGCGAATTCGGGCCGGACATAGAAAACGTGGCAAAACACAATAATCTGACGATAGAACAGGTGGTAGAAATCCACACCTCAAGGGACTACCTGATTTATATGCTTGGATTCACGCCGGGGTTCCCTTACTTGGGCGGCATGGATGAGAGGATTGCAACGCCCAGGCTTAGCACCCCGAGGACCAAAATAAACGCGGGGTCGGTGGGAATCGCCGCGGCCCAGACAGGGGTATACCCAATCGAAAGTCCTGGGGGATGGCAGCTTATAGGCAGGACGCCACTTAAGCTTTATGATCCTTATAGGGAAAACCCCATACTGCTGAAAGCGGGAAACTATATCCGATTTACGAGGATTGACCGGGAAGAGTATGACAGAATAAAAAGACAAGTGAAAAAGGGTACCTATAAGTATATTATCCATACCGGGAAAGGGGGCAGTCAATAGAATGGGAAGCATAAAGATAATTAGCCCGGGCCTTTTAACGCTGGTTGAGGACAGCGGAAGGTACGGATATCAGCAGTACGGAGTTCCGGTTTCCGGCGTAATGGATACTTTCTCCCACAGAGTAAGCAATATTCTGGTTGGCAATGACGAACTGGAAGCGGTGCTGGAAGTGACCATGATGGGCCCCCACATCGAATTTTCCGATCAAATGGTAATAGCTGTCACCGGCGGTAACCTGTCCCCCGAGCTTAACGGCGCGGCAATACCCATGTGGGAAAGCATATTGGTACAAAAAGGAGATCAACTTACATTCCGTGGATTAAAGTCGGGATGCAGAAGCTACATTGCATTTTCGGGAGGCATAAGCGTTCCGGATATTATGGGAAGTAAATCCACCTACACCAGGGGAAACATCGGCGGCTATGAAGGAAGGGCATTAAAAACCGGGGACGTGCTGGAGATTGGAACCCCGAGAGAGAATTTGAATAAGCTAAGCGGCAGGAAAACACCGGCGGAATTTATTCCCGTTTATCCCAATACTATTGAGTTAAAGGTCACCATAGGCCCCCAGGATGATTGTTTTACCCCTGAGGGCATGCAAACATTTTTGTCGAGCATTTATGATGTAACCAACGAATTCGACAGGATGGGATACAGGCTAAGCGGTGAAAAAATCCAGCATGTAGAGGGCGGAGACATAATTTCCGACGGGATAGCAATGGGGGCGGTCCAGGTGCCCGGCCACGGGCAACCAATTATAATGCTGGCTGATAGGCAGACTACCGGAGGGTATACCAAAATCGCCAACGTTATCTGGACCGACCTGCCCAAAATTGCCCAGGCAAAGCCCGGGGACAAAATAAGATTTGAAAAGGTGACGGTACTTGAGGCCCAGCAGCTAATATGCGAGATGGAGGAAAAAATATCCACAATCAAAAAGGCCTGTGTGCCCCGGGGGGTAATTTTTTCAAGGCTATTAAGGCTTAGGATTAACGGGAAAAGCTACGACGTAAGAGTGGAAGAAATCAAGCCGTAGACCGTACTATAAAAGACCTGTTTTTATACGTATACAACGCATTTATAACTGGTGTCATCCTGATTTCTCCTTGCATGTCATGCTGAGCGATCTCTTTGTCATCCTGAGCAAAGCGAAGGATCTTATGTCTGTCTCTAAGAAAGATTCTTCGGACTTCGTCCTCAGAACGACAGAGCCGGATTCTTCGGACTTCGCCCTCTTAAGTGATAGAGATAGTGCAAAAATTTAGCGCAGACCCAAAGGCCTGCCCTTAGCCTGAAAAAACTCTATTACCCAACGGCATAAGGCTTCATGAAACGCTAGCGTATGCTTATATATGGTTTAGCAAGGAAACTTGCCGAAGCTTCGCAGAAAGACCGTAGGCCTGGCAGGACGCCAAGTCAGGCTTTCTTTCATAGTGCAGTATGCTATGAAAGAAGGGGTGCAGGGGAAATGTTCCCCGCCGGTTTCAGGAGGGTACTCAGGTTGCATAGCAACCGCCGAAGGGAACCTAGGGTTCCCTAGCGGAGAGGCGAAGCCGACGCGACTTGGA
>JAAYJF010000121.1 GCA_012523075.1 Clostridiales bacterium
AGTACCCTTAGTTTCATTTCGGCGGTCCTGCCCATATAGCTTGCGGTGATGGTTGCACTGCCCGTCGTGGAGGGGTAGAATACGTTTCCGGCAAAGCTGCCCTCCACACCCGAAACGCTCCAGTTAATCCTGCCCGGGTCAACGGCCATCGGATTGAAGTTGCTGTCGCACCCCTTAACCGTTATAGTTCTTCCTGTTCCTATAAAAATGTTTGTATCCTGGGCCTCTGGAAGAATATACCTAAGGCTGCCCCGGGGGGCTGTACTTTTTATGGAGATTCCGTTTGAAATACGCCTTAGACCGCCATCGGAGGGCGTGTTTGCCAGCGTCAGAACCTCATCCCCGGGTCTCCTGGTCAACATGGTGGTGGAGCCGCCGCCATCCAAGTTTATTGCGTGATAGGCTCCAAGGTCTACCATTAGCTGCGCCAGCTGGGTCTGGGTTATACCCTTGGAACCCTGGGTTCTGCCATCCACCGCAACGGCAATAATCTTTTCACCATTC
Source organism: Clostridiales bacterium (assembly GCA_012523075.1). GTDB lineage: Bacteria > Bacillota > Clostridia > Ch29 > Ch29 > JAAYEV01. The sequence continues at coordinate 505 of JAAYJF010000121.1, forward strand.
CTTGAAAATCCTATGGCAGTTCTTGGGTGGTTGCCATCGATGCTGTGGGTGAAGGGGGATATCATCCCGTTCCTAACCAGGACACTGCCTCCCCCTATTGCTATATTCATGTCGGCATAGTTGGGATTGCTTACCGTTTCCAGACTAACCGAGGCTTGGGGCTCCAGTACCTGCAGCAAATTCAGGGCTGCATCACCCCGGGCCATTATCACCATGCCTCCTTCAGGTATGTATACTTCCTGTGCCGGCCCTTTAATAATATCCTTTACCCTGTTTCTCTCTACCGTAACATATAATATGTCTTCAAAGGTGACTTTAGGTGCCATAGAACCCCATTCCTGTGTATACACTACAGGATAGGCATATTCATTACTGATTTTATTAATAGCCGATACCGAAAGTTCCAGGTTCTCAACCGTAAGCTTGGTTTCCCAGTTCCAGTAATCTATAATGGGTACGTCTCTGGTGTTCAACGAAAAAACAGCCAGTTCGTCTGTCCTGTAGGAAGGACTGCTTTGCAGTTCTCCATCTATTACCAGTGGGCCTATCGGAGAAAAGCTTTCCCCAGAAATGAAGAAATCCCCGTTTATTGCAGCTACGGTATCGGAATTATCGATCATTTCCGGCAAAGTGCTGCCTGTTCCTATTCCACCAGGGGGTGTCAAAATGTCCAGTTGGGTGCGGGAGTCGGATATATCTGCCTCCAGAACGTGAATCCTGTCCCAACCCGAATCTGTGAATTGGGTAATGCTTTTGTATACCACATTTCTTGCTATTTGGTTTACCGTCTCTTCCCTGTGAATGATGTTTTGCCTAGCGGACAGCGATTGTACAGGGACAAGTAATGAGCATAACATGACTACTGCCGTGACTAGTGCTGTTTTTTTCATATTGTTCCCTCCTGGAATATTGGTCAGTTGGTATAAGTTTTGACGCATGTTACAACTGTTTGTTCATTAACATAGTATATAACGCATTATAACTTTACATCTCCCAGAATATTATCCTGAGCATACCGGTTGCCATCCTGAGCGCAGCGAAGGACCTTATGTCTATCTTCAAATACCCTCTTAAGCAACAGGTAAAGGAATGTAATACTATTAGTGCGTTGTATATTGTAACAAAACAAGCCTGCATAGTTTATTATATAGCAGTTAATTGGACAAAATAATTACAAGCATATTACAATATCATTAAATATATAATTCACAGGTTTACCGCCGTGGTATGCCTTGTAAATTGTGCGGGCTAAAACAAAAATTACTATTGAATACAAAGCATTCATTATGTATAATGTTATAGTGACGCGGAAAGGCCGGGGCGTGGCGCAGTTTGGTAGCGCACATGGTTTGGGACCATGGGGTCGGGGGTTCAAATCCCTTCGCCCCGACCATACTTGGCCCCTTGGTCAAGTGGTTAAGACACCGCCCTTTCACGGCGGTAACAGGGGTTCGAGTCCCCTAGGGGTCACCAAATGAGAAGTGGGAAGTGAGGAGTGCGAGGTGGGAATTCTCACCTCCCACATCCCATCTCCCATTTTCCAAAATGCTGGTGTAGCTCAATCTGGCAGAGCAGCTGATTTGTAATCAGCAGGTTGCGGGTTCAAATCCCATCACCAGCTCCATCATGGAGGGATACCCAAGTGGCCAAAGGGGGCAGACTGTAAATCTGTTGTCAGAGACTTCGATGGTTCAAATCCATCTCCCTCCACCAAAAGGCGGCGTGGTAAACCACGCCGTTTTTCCTTTGGATTTACATACAGAAAATTTTAATGTATAATCTTCATGTTATATTCTATATAGAGCGCATTTAAAACTTTACATCTCCTAGTGTGTCATCCTGGGCGTAGCGGCTGTCATGCTAAGCTAAGCGGCTGTCATCCTGAGCGATAGCGAAGGATCTTGCATAACGTCTGTCATTATGGGAGCAGCGGTTGTCATGCTGAGCGCAGCGAAGGATCTTATGTCTGATTGCAAAAGATTCTTCACTACGTTCAGAACGGCAAAGCCGGATTCTTCAGGCTTCGTCTTCTTAAGCGACAGAGTAAGATTCTTCGGGCTTTGCCCTCAGAATGACAGAAAAGACCGCCCTCTTCGGAATGACAGATAAAGGAATCTAATACTATTGGTGCGTTATATATAGTTGGGGGTTATCAGCCATGATGGGAATACCAACCGATACGCTTGCGTCTCTAGGAAACGAGTTGACCGTGGTATTTGTGGCCATGCTTCCCTATATTGAAATGAGGGGAGCCATTCCCATAGGCATATCAATGGGGATGCATCCTGTGCACGCCTTAGCACTGGCCCTTATTGGTAGCATGATACCTTCTCCGGTTATAATGCTGGTTTTCAGGCCCTTCTTTAATTTTGTAAAAAGGACAGGCCTTTTCAGGAATCTTACTCAAAAAATTGTAGACAATACTTTAAAGAAGACGAGCAGGATTAAAAAGTATTATATACCGGGGCTTTTCATCTTTGTTGCGATTCCCCTTCCCGGCACTGGGGTATGGACCGGCAGCCTGGCAGCGGCACTTTTGAATATACGGCTTTTGCATGCATTCCCGGCTATTTTCCTGGGTAACGCGGTAGCGGGGCTTATCATTACGCTATTAAGCTATGGGATTGTGGGTGCAATGTGATTGACATACAGATATTGCTGTGATAGTATTTTATGTTGAAAAACCAAATAATTGCCTTATCAAGAGAGGTGGAGGGATAAGGGCCCTGTGAAACCCGGCAACCGGCGCGACATGCGCAGCGGTGCCAATTCCCACAGAATCAAAGGTTCTGTAAGATAAGGTGGCAGACACCTCCTTGTCTACAGAGGGGGTTTTTTATTTTTGCAATACCAGGGCAATAATAAATTTTAAGGGCAATATTAAAGGAGGATACGTTAATGACCAGAAAGCTGTTCACATCCGAATCGGTTACCGAAGGCCATCCGGACAAAATTTGCGACCAGATTTCGGATGCAGTGCTGGACGAGATTCTTTCAAAGGATCCAAATGCGAGGGTTGCCTGCGAGACGGCGGTGACCACCGGTCTGGTATTGGTTATGGGTGAGATAAGTACCCAGTGTTATGTAGACATACCAAGCATTGTCAGGAAGACCATCAGGGAAATAGGATATACCCGGGCCAAATTCGGCTTTGACAGCGAAACCTGCGCGGTGCTGACATCAATAGACGAGCAGTCGCCGGATATTGCTTTGGGAGTGGATAAGGCCCTTGAAGCCAAACAGGGCGGGGGTGATCCGGTGGAGGCCGTCGGCGCCGGTGACCAAGGAATGATGTTCGGATTTGCCTGCAACGAAACGGACACGCTTATGCCACTTCCGATACACCTTGCCCATCTTTTGACCAGAAGGCTTACCGAGGTCAGGAAATCAAACCTTCTTCCCTATTTAAGGCCGGACGGGAAGTCCCAGGTGACAGTTGAATACGAAGGGGACCGGCCGGTAAGGGTTGATACTATTGTAATATCCACTCAGCACCATCCAAAGGTGAACGAATCTATAATAAAGGAAGGCATTATTGAACACGTAATAAATGAAGTGGTGCCGCCGGAGCTGCTGGACAAAAATACCAGGTACTATATCAATCCCACCGGCCGGTTTGTGGTGGGCGGGCCCCAGGGGGACTCGGGGCTTACCGGAAGGAAGATAATAGTTGACACCTATGGCGGCTATGCACGCCACGGAGGGGGTGCTTTCTCGGGTAAGGACCCGACCAAGGTTGACCGTTCCGCCTCCTACGCGGCCAGGTATGTGGCCAAGAACATAGTTGCGGCAGGAATTGCTGCAAAGTGTGAAGTGCAGCTGGCTTATGCCATTGGGGTGGCCCGTCCCGTTTCTATATTGGTGGATACCTTCGGTACTTCAAGGCTTCCGGAGGAGAAAATAGTAAAGCTTATAAACGCCAACTTCGACCTGCGTCCAGCGGCTATTATAAGGGACCTTGACCTTAGAAAGCCGATATATAAGAATGTAGCCGCCTACGGGCACTTTGGCAGGGATGATTTGGACCTTTCCTGGGAAAGGATCGACAGGGCGGCAGCATTAAGGGACCAGGCCTTTGGGAAATAAACATAAGAAATAGCTTCTGAGAGTACCGGGTTAAGCCTTAATAGGGCATAATCCGGTACTTTTTATGCCCTGAAGGGGCCGACTGCGGGGATGGACAGACCCCTTTAGAGCCCTTTTCACTTTTTACCTACGGCAAGTCCCATAGGTACAATTGCATCGAAAGGAGGTGAGAAGATGCCGTTACAGGTACAGCCGCAGGGCTCCAGATTAAGGCTAAGGTACGAGGTGGGAATGGACATTGAAGGAAACCCCAGGTACTCCACCAGAACCTATTCCGGGATTAAGCCCACCGCCGCCGACCAGAACGTCTACGATATAGCGGTAGCTTTTGCCGGGCTGCAGGAGTATCCACTTATCACGGTCACCAGAGTTAGCGAGACGGAGCTGGCAATCGTTTAAGGCAAGCAGCGATCAGCATCCGGTGACGCAGGGCACCGGGGCGATGCAGAATTTGAGCGCCCCGAAACGCCTAAAAAAGGGAGGTGAGCGAATGGCCAGAAGACTTGAAATGATATTCACAAACGCTGCCGGAAGAAGGTCCACAATATCGGTGGACAATGCCCGGGAGGATATCACCCAGCAGGAGGTCCAGGCCGTAATGGATGAGGTGGTAAACGGCGGAATATTTTCAACCAGCGGGGGAGATATAGTTGCCGTAAACAGCGCCAGGATAGTGGCAACCGAGATTACCGAAATCCCGGTGGAATAGCATACAGCTTCAATAGGGCTTCATGTATAACCGCGCATACTGCACTATGAAAGAAAGCCTGGCCTGGCGTCCTGCCAGGCCTACGGTCTTTCTGCGAAGCTTCGGCGAGTTTTCTAAACTAAACCATTTTCAGCATGCGCTTATCATCCATGAAGCCCATAATCAGGAGCGGTTTGTTTTAATAGGTTCGGGTAGGGCCACTTTGCACCAAAAACTTAGAACAGGCTTATAATGTCTTAGATAAAAGAATAGGAGGCTGCTGTATTGAGCGAACAGGTCTGCACCGCCAAAAAGGTAATCGCCGCCCTTGTGCCCTGTTATCACAATAACTACGGTAACGCAACCGAGATAATTTATTTGGGCAAGGGCTCCTCTATCGTACCGCGTACGGTGAAAACGGTACTGAAAAACATTGCAAAGGAGTACGCAATCGACATTAAGGCTTCCAGGGAGAAGTACGGCAAGCTGTTGGGCTGTGGCAGGGCTGCGCCCATACCCCTTGACCGGGAAACAATACTTATCCCTCTTAAGATGCGGCGGGTGATTTCCAAAAACGATTCCGCCAGGGGCTATATCAACTGTTTAACTGTGAAGGATGTAGAGGATAAGGGGGAAGGCAATACGTGTCTCGTTGTTTTGAGAGACGACAGGACGGTAAAGTGCTTGCACAGCAAAAGGAATATTAAGCAGCATATAAATAACTGCTATTTAGTACGTACAAAGCTGTCCGAGGCATCAGAGGCCGATGGACAGCTGGCCGAGGATTATCTTAACTGTCCCGCCACCAAGTCGGATATTGCTATGCTACTTAAGGAAATAAGGGAATTAGGGGAAAAAATGTGATATAATTTGAAAAGCAGCAAAGGCGGGAGGTTAAGTCAATGCTGGAATTAGAGGGTACGGTAAGCGGTATTGTTTATCGAAATCAGGACAACGGATATACCATATTGAGGTTTAATTGTGAAGGCGAGCACATAACCCTGGTCGGGTATATGCCCCTTGCGAGGGAAGGGGAGCAGTTAAAAGTTAAGGGGGAATGGGTTTATCACCCGGTCTACGGCGAGCAGGTACAAGTGGCAGGTTATTCGGCTGTTGCCCCATCCACACTGGAGGGAATAGAAAAATACCTTGCCTCCGGCCTTATACCCGGCATAGGTCCAAAGACCGCAAAAAGAATCGTGGAAACGCTGGGCAAAGATAGCCTGGATATAATCCAGTACAATCCGATGAAGCTTACCACTGTGAAGGGCATAGGAAAGAAAAAGGCGAAGAAGATTGCCCAAGCCTTTGAAGAACAGAGGGGCCTTAGGGATGTTATGATTTTTTTGCAGTCCTATGATATAAGCACCGCTTTTGCACTGAGGATTTATAAAAAATACAGGGAAGAAACGGTAAAGCTTATAAAGCAAAACCCCTACCGGCTGGTGGACGATATAGAGGGCATAGGCTTTAAAAGGGCCGACAAAATAGCCATGTCCATGGGCATAGAGCCGGGTTCCCCCGGTAGGGTTTACGCCGGTACAAAGCATGTACTTGCCGAGCTTGCCGGGGCCGGGCATGTGTTTGTACCCAGGGAATTGCTTGCATCGCGGGCATCGGGCCTTATGGAGGTGGGTAAGCAGCAGGTGGAGGATGCAATAGAATCCCTTGCCATCTCCGGCCAACTTAAACTGGAGCAGGGGCAGCAGGGCCAGGTTGTATATCTTATGCCCTTTTATTACGCCGAATCATCGGTGGCTGCCAGGCTTGTAGAATTGTCGCTTTTGGATTACGACACCTTTGATTTGGACATGGAAAGGGAGATTAAAGGCTACGAGGAGAAAAATTTAATAGTATTGGATCGGGTACAGAAAGAGGCGGTGGCCCAGTCAATACAAAACGGAATAGTGGTGATAACGGGTGGCCCGGGAACCGGTAAGACCACCACCATAAAAGCTATTATAGATATTTTTGAGGGCAGGGGACTTGAGGTGGCGCTGGCGGCGCCCACCGGCCGGGCGGCAAAACGTATGGCCCAGGCCTGCGACAGGGATGCCTCCACCATCCACAGGCTGCTGGAGTTCTCCTACCACGAGGAGCAAAACACCTCCGGCTTCGGAAGGGACGAGGAAAATCCGCTGGACTGCGAAGTATTGATAATTGACGAGATATCCATGGTGGATATACTGCTTATGCACTATCTTCTTAAGGCGGTGAGGGCGGGTACCCGCCTGGTTATGGTGGGGGACGTGGACCAGCTGCCATCGGTGGGGCCGGGTAACGTGCTTAAGGATATTATAGAAAGCGGTGCGGTGAAGGTGGTAAGGCTAAAGAGAATATTCCGTCAGGGAGGGGAAAGCTCCATAGTGGTCAACGCCCACAGGATAAATGAAGGGCAGTACCCGGTGACCAATTCCCGGGACGGGGATTTCTTTTTTATAGAAAAAAGGGACATGCAGCAGGTGGTGGAGACTGTAATAGACCTGTGCAAAAACAGGCTGCCAAGGTACAACGGCTACGACCCGATGACCGATATACAGGTGCTTTCACCTATGAGAAAGGGACCGGTAGGCGTAGACAATCTAAACAACAGGCTGCGGGAAGCATTAAACCCAGCCGCTGCCGATAAGGGAGAAAAGAGGTCAGGGATTTTCGTGTTCCGCGTCGGGGATAGGGTGATGCAGATAAAGAACAATTATGCCCTCCGGTGGGAGATGGACCTGCCGGACGGAGGCAGCATTGAGGGGGAAGGTGTGTTTAATGGCGACCTTGGCATTATAAAAAGCCTGGACGAGGAGGAGGGTCAGCTAGAGGTACTGTTTGATGACGAAAGAAGGGTTTGCTACCGTTTTAACCAACTGGACGAATTGGAACCGGCCTATGCCGTCACGGTACACAAGAGTCAGGGAAGTGAATTCCCGGTAATGGTAATGCCGGTATTCTGGGGACCGCCCATGCTGGTTACAAGAAACCTTCTGTATACCGCCCTTACCAGGGCAAAAGAGCTTGCAGTGCTGGTGGGCAGGGAAGAGTTCCTGCATAGGATGGTGGATAACAACAGGATATCAAGGAGGTATTCCGCCCTTGACCGGAGGATGAGGGATATAATATCCCGGTTGTAAAAGGGGGTGTCTGGGTGAAGGGTGTCTTACCCAAAGTATGGGAGGGTTTTCTCGACCTGTTATACCCCGAAGGCATATACTGCTACCTCTGCGGAGAAAAAATCCGCACGCATCATACATACGGTATATGCGAGGGGTGCTGGGGGGAATTTGTTTTCATAGGTGATAAGAGCTGCAGCGTGTGTGGCAAATACCTCCATTCCGGGGACCTGTGCAGCGACTGCCGCAGTTTCCGGCATTCCTTTGATAGGGCCTATTCGCTGTGCGTATACGACGGCAAGGTCAAGGATTGGATCTATTCCTTCAAATACGCCGGCAGGTCCTACCTAGCTCGGCCCTTTGGGAGGATGATGGCGGACGGGATAAGGGAAGCAGGGCTTGACAGGAAAACCGACTGTATTGTACCG
>JAAYJF010000166.1 GCA_012523075.1 Clostridiales bacterium
CTCCTAGGAGAGGGCACATAGAAGTGCTTGATGTTTTAGAAGAGTGATAATCAAGACGTTATGTTAACAAGTCTAAACAGTGGTAAAAACCACTGATAAAGTAACTATACTAATTGTACAAGGGGGACCAGACAAATGAAGAGGTTAGTGTTACTGCTGCTTACGGCAGCTCTCGTGTTAAGTTTAACGGCCTGCACCGGTGGCAGCCAACAAGTTTCCGGGGGTTCCTCCGGAGGAGAGGGCCAGGCGGCGGATAAAAATGCTCCGGCACCTCCGGCGGATGACATTGAGAGGGAACTTCTGTACATATTCCTGGACGGCCAAAGCCTTAAGGAAGCCGGTTATTCCTACAGCGATATAAAGGAAGTAATGATCGGCAGGAACATAGACGGTACATACTATTACGGTGCTTCCGTGGCCAATATCACCGGTGAGGACCTCTCGAGCGTTAAGGGCGCATTTCTTGAAGCGATAGACGGTTATGTCTCCTACATTTCCGATGTGGACAACCTTTATCTTGCCGCCTTTTCCGGCAAGGACGGCCAATATCAGTCGGTGGTACTGGATGACAGGCACGTGTATGGCGGGGCGGCTGCCGGAAAAAGTTTCAACAAAGGGGTGGTCAATGTTTACCTGGTGACAACGCCTGCTGAGTTTAGCGTTGAAATACAAAGAAACGGTGAAAAGGTAGGGCAGCTTACCATGGACGATTTTATGAGAAAAACCCAAGTTGGAGAGGACAGGGTTGCTACCGGCCTGTTTGACGGTTCTTTCCTGTACCAGGGTGGTGCGGCCACCTATGAGGGGCGATTCCTTGGTATTGACTTCAATACCATGCTTGCCAAGCTTAACGGCATGGATATGGACCTGTCCGGCACCATAACCGAAGTTGAATACTATGGCACCAATGGGCTTGGTAAAGAGGGCAAGAATGAGGAGTATTCGAAATCAGAGGGTGATTCGAAGTACTTTGGCTCGGTGGACTTTTTCTGCATGTTTGACGGGATGACCTATAACAACATAACAAGCGACTGTCCCATAGGCCTTACCGCCTTCATAAACGGTACCGGTGGCCGATGGATGACATACAGCCTTACTGCTATCAATTTTGTAATTGAGTAATAAAAAAGGTTTCAATTAAAAGTATTTGGGGAGAGGTGATTATGATTAAGAAAATCATAGCTTTATTGATGATTTTGCTGATACTCTTCAATTTTTGCGGCTGTGCCACGCAGCCGTCGACCGGAGGTACTTCAAACACCAGGGAGATAAACGACCTTATAGGCAGGAGGGTAGCCATTCCGGTTAACCCATCCCGCATCGCGGCAATGACCGGACCGTCCTACGAGATGGTGTTTATGCTGGGCGGCCATGACCGGATTGCCATGACCAAAAGCGGCCACACCACCAATTACCCTCTGGCGCTTTTAACCAATCCAGATTTGGCAAATTATCAGGGTATCGGTGCGAACCCCAGCTCATCGGTGAATATAGAGGACTACCTACGCCGTGAAATAGACCTGGTTATCTATTACGCGAACAACAACGAGCTAAAAAAATTCGAAGCGGTGGGTATTCCATCTATAGTGCTGACATTGAACACCGGCATCCTCGATACGGTAGAAGATGTGATGGCGCAGACCCTGGATGAATACATACACAACTCCACCATAGCGGTAAAGACGTTGGCGGATGTTTTGGGCGGTGAAGCGGTGGAGGAGGCAAAGCGCTGGGAGCAATACTGTGCTGAAAAGATAGAAATGCTCTACCAGCGCACCAGCCGGCTTACCGATGACCAGCGTAAAATAGTTTTTTGGGGTAATACCTGGGGCGAGAATATACTTGCCTCCTATCCGCTAAACAATCGTTATTACGAGGTCTGGCTGTGCGGCGGCAAACTGGTGGGCCCTGAGTCAGGCACCGGTAATTTCCCGGAGGTCACCAGGGAACAGCTGTTTGATTGGGACCCCGATATTATCCTGGTTGATAACCACGGAAACTACCCGGAGCTAGTGATAAAGAGCATGTACAAAGAGGGTTCCATATGGGAGACTTTGAGTGCTGTTAGAAACAAGCAGCTTTACCGAATTCCTGCAGGTGTTTTCTTCCTGGACAAGGGTACCACTACCACGCTGATGCTGCTTTGGCTGGCCACAATAACCCAGCCCGAGCTGTTCGAAGATATAAATATGGTTGAGGAGATTAAGTACTATTACAAAGAGTTTTATGAATACGAGCTTACCGATGAACAGGCCCAGAGGGTGTTGGATGGTTGGTATGAAAGGCAGGGGGATGAACCCGACCTATGATGAATACCGCAAACGAAAGGCTACCGGAAACAAGCATACAACATATTGAAAAAAGGCCTTCAAAGTTCAAATGGGCACTGATGATAGCTTTTCCGATATGTCTTTTTACCATTTCCCTGTTCCTTGGTCGGTATTCGGTATCGCCAAACCAGGTAATATGCATATTGGGGAAAAGGCTGCTAGCTTTACCCATTGAAACTTTCTGGACGGATACCGTTGAAACGGTGGTAATAAGGGTGCGCCTGCCGCGGGCAATAATGGCAGCGCTTATAGGGGCAGGCCTTTCCATGTCGGGGGCCTCCTTCCAGGGGATGTTCCAGAACCCCTTGGTCAGCCCTTATATCCTCGGTGTATCGGCGGGTGCAAGCTTTGGCGCGGCAACCGGATTAATACTGGAGTTACCCGCCATCGGGATTCAGGGGATGTCTTTTCTGTTCGGCCTGATAGCGGTGGCCATTACCTATTTAACGGCCCATATATACAAGGTGACACCGGTCTTAATGCTGGTACTTTCGGGTATGGTGGTATCAACATTTTTCCAGGCAATGCTGTCACTTATCAAATTCATTGCCGATGACGACGAAAAATTGCCCGCCATAACATTCTGGCTGATGGGCAGCCTAGGCAGCATAGGCCTACAGGACTTAGGGATAGCAGCTATTCCGATAATAATATCCATGATAGGGCTATATATGGTGCGATGGAAACTCAACGTCCTTTCGATGGGGGAGCGCGAATCAAGGTCCTTGGGCGTCAATAACGAGCTGTTCAAAGCAATTATAATTGTCTGCACCACCGTCATATCTTCAACCGCCGTTGCCTTTTGCGGCATTATCGGCTGGGTGGGGCAGGTAATCCCGCATTTTTGCCGTATGATTGTCGGGCCGGACCACAGGGTGCTGATTCCGGCGACTATGCTGGTTGGGGCAGGGTACCTAATAATGATTGACAACCTCTGCAGATTGCTTACCGCTACGGAGATTCCGCTTGGTATTCTGACGGCGGTTATAGGTGCGCCGGTATTTGCCTACCTGCTGCGCAAGACCAAGGGAGGGTGGAACTGATGTGCGTAAAGCTGTCCATTAGGGACGCCAGCTTTGGTTTCAATGACAATGACCTTGTGTGGAAGGATATAAACATAGACGTCCAAAAGGGGGAATGCCTGTGCCTTTTAGGGCCCAATGGCTGCGGTAAGACCACGCTGCTTAATTGTATAAACGGCAATTACTCCTTAAAGACGGGTTCCGTTTATGTTAATCAAAAGGATATTAAAGAACTATCCATAATCCAATTGGCCAGAACCATAGGCATAGTTTTTCAGGAACACAGTGCGCCCTTTCCCTATTCGTCACTGGAGGTGGTGCGGATGGGGCGGACGCCGCACCTGGGACTGTTTGAAACACCATCCGGGGAGGATACAAAACTTGCGCTAGGCATTATGGAGGAGCTGGGGATAGCCCACCTGGCGGATAAAAGCTATACCCATATATCCGGCGGTGAGCGGCAGCTGGTGCTGATAGCCCGCACCCTGTGCCAGCAGCCGGAGATTATACTGTTTGACGAGCCTACTTCGCACCTGGACTTTAAAAACCAAGCAATGGTGCTGCGCACCATAAAAAGCCTTTCGAAAAAGGGTATGACCATAGTTATGACAAGCCATTTTCCCAACCATGTATGGGATATTGGCACCCGGGTGGCAATGCTGGGATATGGCTGCATGGTAGCGCAGGGATATGTGGAAGAGGTGATGACCGAGCAAAACCTTAGCAAAACCTATGGAGTGGATACAAAAATATACGACGCCAAATCGGATATGGGATATATCCGTTTTTGCGCCCCGAATTTAGGATAAAAATAACTGGAGGGATTAATTTGAAAAAACTTAGTTTAGCGGTATTACTTATTTTTATGATGGTGGCACTGGTCGCCTGCAGCGGCGGTGAAGCACCGCAGGCACCGGAAGAGCCGGCGGACACAGAGCAAGCAGAAGGAGCAGCTGGTGAGAACTCCGCCGGGGACAAGGACGGGGGAGCCGCGCCTACGTATAAAGAGACAATGGTCCCCTTTGACCAGTTGGTCCCGGCGGAGCGTATAGTTATTCTTCAAAATACAATTAACTATTCCCGGGAAGGTTTTTACAGTGCGGACAATAAACCGGCTACAGAGGATATCGAGTACAAAGGTGATACCGTTGCGGTCTATCCCATTACCTATGCACTGGACTTCCTTACAAAGGGTAGTAGCGGTGACCTTACCGTAACAAACAATGACGGC
>JAAYJF010000072.1 GCA_012523075.1 Clostridiales bacterium
AAAATTCTAAATGTATGATATGTATCTAAGACTATTATATTTTAAAAGCGAAAATAAGCCAATCCATATTTAATGCTGAAAAACACTAGCTTTGTGGTAATTTAGGTTGAAATATGTTTCGGAATAGGGTTTTCTGTCCAATCTGTCCAGGGTGACTGTTTTCATAGTATAGGTGAAGATGCAATTTCATAATATATTCTCAGGCAGACCAATCTTGCAAAAGGGAATCCGGGACTTTTGTAGAAGTGTAATGTCAGTGTCTCACAGCAAAATTTCCAGTTGACAGGTGGTGTTTAATATGAAGGAATTGTCGGTAATAATTCTTGCTGCCGGTAAAGGGGTGAGGATGAAATCCAACCTACCAAAGGTGCTTCACAGGGTATGCGGCAAAGAGATGATAAATCACGTGGTGGATAACGTTAAGGGCCTGAGCGCGTCCCAGATAATAGTTGTTACCGGTTATAAACAGGACGCTGTTAAGGCTGTGCTGGATGAGAAGGTGGAAACGGTCTGGCAGGAGAAACAACTGGGTACCGGCCATGCGGTAATGCAGGCAATGCCCCTGGTTTCTAAGGACGCAAAGTATGTTTTGGTGCTGTACGGGGATACACCCCTTGTGAGCACCGAAACCCTTAAAGGGCTTATAGATTATCATAGGGGCAGCAGCTGCGGTATGACCGTGCTTACGGTGGAGATGGATAATCCCGAGGGCTACGGCAGGGTACTGAGGGACAGTGCGGGCAAAATAACCGCCATAGTGGAACACAAGGACGCGTGCCCGGACCAGAGACGTATCCGGGAGATAAATTCCGGTATATACTGCTTTGACAGGGAACTGCTACTTGAGGGCATAGGCAGCCTGAAAAATGATAACGCCCAGGGCGAATATTATTTGACGGATATTGTTGAATTTTTGAGGGATAAAGGTATAATAATAGGGGGCTATAGAACCGATGATGCTCGGGAGGTTATGGGTGTCAATACAAAGTACCAGCTCTCTGTAGTACAAAAGATTATGAACCGCAGCAACCTGATAAGGCTTATGGAGGACGGTGTAATAATAGATGACCCGGATTCCACCTATATAGAAAGCTCAGTGGTAATAGGGGCCGATACCAGGATACTGCCAGGTACGCACATTGAGGGCAGTACCAGGATAGGCCCCGATAACGTAATAGGGCCGGGAGTAAGGATACAGAACTGTACCCTTGGTAGCGGAAACGAGATTGAGTTTTCGGTACTTAGGGACAGCGACATAGGCAGCGGATGCAGGATAGGGCCCTACGCCCACATAAGGCCGGGCTGCAGCATAGAAGGCGGTAACAGGATAGGAAACTTTGTGGAGGTCAAGAACTCCCGCCTTGAGGAACACTCTAAGGTGTCCCATTTAAGCTACGTGGGTGACGGGGACGTAGGCCGGGGTGTCAACATAGGCTGCGGCGTTGTATTTGTCAACTATGACGGTAGGCAAAAACACAGAACAATAGTGGAAGACGGCGCCTTTGTGGGCTGCAACGTAAACCTTGTTGCACCGGTACGCGTTAAGAAGGATGCGTATATTGCGGCGGGTTCCACTATTACCAGGGACGTTGAAGAGTACAGCCTTGCCATAGAACGCGGCCAGCAGGTGGAAAAAAAGGATTGGGTGAAAAGGAAGGGTCTTAGGTAACTAATGAACATAATGGGAGGTCTTAAAGAATGGCGGCAAGGAAAACAATCAAACTGTTCACAGGCAACGCAAACCCCCAGCTTGCAAAGGAAATAGCGGAGAACATAGGGATACCTGTGGGCAAGGCAGGGGTGGGCAAGTTTTCGGACGGTGAGATCGCAATCAACATCGAAGAATCGGTAAGGGGTGCCGACGTGTTCGTTATACAGCCGGTATGCCCTCCGGTTAACGATAACCTCATGGAGTTATTAATACTTATGGATGCGCTTAAGAGGGCTTCTGCCGACAGGATTACAGCGGTCATACCCTATTACGGTTATGCAAGGCAGGACAGAAAAACCAAGGCGAGAGACCCGATTACCGCCAAGCTTGTGGCTGATTTGATTTCCACCGCCGGTGCCGACAGGATTCTTGTAATGGACCTGCACGCGGCGCAGATACAGGGGTATTTCGATATACCCGTTGACCATCTTCTTGGGGCCCCCATTCTGGCGGAATACTTTATTGGAAAGGATATGAAGGACGCGGTGGTGGTATCTCCCGACGTTGGCAGCGTATCCAGGGCCAGGTATTTTGCGGATAGGATGGACCTCCCCATTGCAATTGTCGATAAGAGAAGGCCCAAGGCCAACGTGGCGGAAGTGGTGAACGTAATAGGGGATATACGGGGCAAGGACGTCATATTCATAGACGATATAGTAGATACCGCCGGCTCCATAACCGCGGCGGCCAAAGCAATGCAAAGTCTGGGGGCGAAAAAGATATTCGCCTGCTGTACCCACGCGGTTTTCTCGGGGCCTGCCATTAAGAGGATTAAAGAATCGGCAATAGAAGAGATGGTGATACTGAACACCATACCCCTCGCCAAGGAAAAGGCTTGCGACAAGATAACAGTCCTTTCGGTGGCCCCCATTTTTGCAGAAGCCATAACGAGGATTTATGAGGGCCTTTCAGTGAGTAAGCTATTTGTCAAGAACTGATTGTAAGGAAAAGAGCGGGCGGTATCCTAGGGAGCCGCACCGGTAAACGTATCTCTTATTTATATTTACAAAATCTGCCCAGAGCCCGTAACGGGGACCGGGACGGAAATATGCCGTACTATTGGTTATTGGTGGCGTATTCTGTTTTTGGCAGAATACGCCCTATTAATTTTATACTGGGAAACGGGATGTATTGTATAGTTCTCACATTCCACATCCAAAGGGAGGCGGTTGTTATGAAACTTACTAAGACCAAGGCCGAGTTAAGAGATATGCTAAAAGATATTCGCCGGGAAGGAAAAAGCATCGGCCTGGTTCCAACCATGGGGTACCTGCACGAGGGACACCTGTCGCTAATACGGAAAGCACGGCAGGAAAACGATATAGTAGTGGTAAGCATATTTGTGAACCCCACCCAGTTCGGGGAGGGTGAGGACTACGGTACATACCCCAGGGACCTTGACCGCGATACCGGCCGGTGCCGGGAGGCGGGAGCGGATATTGTGTTCGCCCCGGAGGCGGAGGAGATGTACGCTAAGACAAACGCCGCCTTTGTGGATATGAGTCGGCTTACCGATAGACTGTGCGGTGCGTCCAGGCCGGGTCACTTCAGGGGGGTTATGACGGTGGTAGCGAAGCTTTTCAATATAGTGCTGCCGGACAGGGCCTATTTCGGCCAGAAGGACGCGCAGCAAGTATTGGTGGTTAAAAGGATGGTGCGGGACCTCGACTTTGACGTGCATATAGTGGAGGCACCCATAGTAAGGGAAACCGATGGGCTGGCCATGAGTTCGAGAAACACTTACCTTAGCCCCGCCGAGAGGAGGGCGGCTTTGGTTTTATCTCAATCACTGTTTGAAGCAAGGCAGCGTATAGAGGGCGGGGAGCGTCGGGCAGACGTTATAAGAAACGGTATAGCCGGGCAGATATCCTCCCAGCCGCTGGCGCGTCTGGATTACGCCGAAGTGGTGGACGCCGAGACACTGGAGCCCTTAAGAGAAATAAGGGGCAGCGTACTCATAGCGGTTGCGGCAAGGCTTGGCGACACGAGGCTTATAGACAACATCAAGCTGGAGGTGTAGGGCATGTACATTACAATGCTTAAATCAAAGCTCCATAGGGCGGTGGTCACCGATGCAGACCTTGGCTACGTGGGTAGCATAACTATAGACGAAGCTCTTATGGAGGCTGCGGATATTGTGCCCCATGAAAAGGTGCAGGTGGTGAACAACAATAATGGTGCCCGGTTTGAGACCTACGTTATTAAGGGCGAGCGGGGCAGCGGTACCATATGTGTCAACGGTGCAGCAGCGAGGTTAGTCCAGAGGGGGGACGTGGTAATAATCCTAGCATACTGCTCGGTTGAAAGGGAAAGGGCTGGGGACGTAAAGCCCACGGTGGTGCTGCTGGAGGAAAACAATCGAATAATGAAACAAAACAAAACCACCGAAGAATAAACGGTGGTTTTGATTTTGCTAAATGTGGTAGAAT
>JAAYJF010000174.1 GCA_012523075.1 Clostridiales bacterium
GGATATATACAGTGTTGGAATTATGGAAATGATACATTTATAGTGAATATGATGAGAGAATGTTCCATTAATCTCTTATTAATGGTATTATTACATAAGAATACTTTAGTACAATACTTAGAATAGTACATTGACCGATAAAAACATATGAAAGGGTGATGGTATTGAGACAGCGACAGAGAATGCTTAAGTTGACTGCTGTTCTTCTGGTTACTGCTTTATTATTACCTGCAGCACTGGACCTTGACGGGCCAATATTGGCCAATACAGTTGTAAGGGCTGCTTCCGGTGCTAATCCTGACGGAGAATACAAACCTAAAAATAACGCCAAAGCCGAGGCATTAAAGCCCCTCGGGGTATTCGTAGGGACCGAAAAGGGGTTTGAACTGGAGCGTGCGGCAACCCGAATCGAGGCGGCGGTCATGCTAACAAGGCTCCTTGGCAAGGAAGAACAGGCAAGGCAGGAGAATAACCCCCATACCTTCCTGGATGTCCCGGAATGGGGAGGCTTCTACGTGGGATATCTTTACAAGAACGGGCTTGCAGCGGGTATTTCAGCTGCCGAGTTCGGGTCGGAGGGCAAGTGCACTGCGCAGATGTATGTTACCTTTGTACTTAGGGCGCTGGGCTACTCGGACAGGGACGGCGCAGATTTCACGTACTCGGATGCCCTAGGCTTTGCCGTTAAGACAGGGCTAATAAGTGCGGGGCAAAGGGACGAGTGGTCGGCAGGGGAATTCCTGAGGGATGACCTGGCCGGGATATCCTACGACGCCCTCAGGCAGGAAATAAAGGGGGGCGGGCAGACGCTGTCCGGGAAACTGTTCGGAGAAGAGATGCCCGACATTGCACCGGCTGAAACAGAGCCGGATGAAACAGCCCCCGGGCAGCAAGCAGCAGATAATCCATATTTAAATATGACTTATGCTGAACTTGAAGAATTATTTTGGAGAGATATTTATGAAGTTATGGATTTAGGGATTTATTTTAGAGGAGCACATGATGGCTATTTAAAGTATAAAAAACACCATCCCCATTTACCTTTTGTTGATTGTGTTCTCCGGGTCAACATGGGTCTGACCGAGCCGCCGTTTCCTAAAAAGGGCAGGGAAATTGGGCCGGTTAAAAATTCAAGCCTGGTTAATAAATATAATCGTGTTAGTTTAGAAGATTCAAAATTGAGACCTGAAGAAATCGAGACAATTAACGGTGAGAACTTTAAACTAAGAAGCGAAGCTCGTATTGCCTATGAAAAGATGCGAGAAGCTGCAGCCAATGACGGCATTACTTTAGTTATTACCGGTGCTTATCGGACTACAGAAGAGCAAGAGGCTTTATATAACGAGGCCTTAAAAACAAAATCTCAAGCAGGAGTTGATTTGGAAATCGCGAGGCCGCGCTATAGTGAAAATGAAATCGGGTTAGCAGTAGAGCTTGCTGTAAGCGAAGGTAGCGCAGAATATAACTGGTTGGCTGCCCATGCTCATGAATATGGCTTTATTCTAAGGTATCCGAAAGGAAAAGAAGAACTTACCCAATATAATTTTAACCCCGGACATTATCGTTACTTAGGTGCAGACTTGGCAAACAAAGTTAAAAACAGCGGCTTGTGTTATGATGAATATTTTCATAAAATTTTACGGCCCGGTGATATTTCTCACTATATACCGTCAAACAATAAAGAGGAAAACGAATAATATAAATAACCCCATACAGACTTGCAAACATTAAAGGGTTTGATTTCTTCAATTATTAGCATGAAAATTAAGAAGGCAGACCGTAATTTGGATTTGATATACGATAATGAGAGAGAATAATACAATTATATAGATTCATAGAAGCCTAAATCACTATTGGGCTGTATGTATACCATGCTTTATATTGGCAAATCAGCTACATTCAACTAAAGAGAATGGTTTAGAGAGTTCCTGAAAAAGCATGACCTTCAGCCGCTCGTTTTCCACGGTCTGCGGCATACTTCGGCCTCATACCTTATAGCCCAGGGCGAGGATGTTGTGACGGTTAGCAATAGATTAGGACATTCTAATAAGACGACTACACTTAACATATACGCTCACAGTTTTAGAAAACGTGATGAAGAAGCGGGGCTGTCAAAATGTCTGGCATGTTATCTATGAAAAAGACAGAAACAGAGGCTGAATAAACTATTATAGACCCTTAACAAAGGTTTCCGTATTTTCCCGGAAGCCTTTTATTTATGCCAGTAAATCAATAATAACACCATGTGTCGGTAGGATGTCGGTATTTGCCTATAGAATAAAAAATACCAAACCCTGAAAGGCTTGGTATTACTGGAGCCAACGATGGGACTTGAACCCACGACCTACGCATTACGAGTGCGTCGCTCTACCGGCTGAGCTACGTTGGCATGAAAAACCTCCGAATACCATTATAATTGTGCCCATTGGATTATGCAAGTATAGTTTTAAAATTACACCAATGACAGAATCTTACTGAAAAACAAAAAAATTTTTACTTAAAATTTATACGCCGCCGTGTTATACTCTAAATATGTTTTCAAAAAAGCACAAAATCCGTTTAGATTAAGGAGACAAACATGGAGGTAAACGTAATAGGCCATTCTTATATCACCTACGGCGCAAGGTGGCTCATGGGCCTTACAAGCGCCCTGCAGCCGGCCAGGACCAACATCAACTACTGCCACCAGTTTTTCAATAGCCAGGCGGTGGAGATACTAAGGAACGACGGCTACGAGAATTACGCCAATATAATAGAATTTTACAGCATAGACCTTGACAGAGGTGTAAACTGGGCGGATATAGGCTGGAAGAATATCACCCATTATTTCAACCCCGATACCGGCAAGGGCAAGCTCAAGTTTGCCAACGCCGTTGACGAGACCGTTTGGAATTTCAACAGGGCTGTGCGTAACTGGAGGGAAGGCAGCCACAACAGGGCAATGTTTTTCTTAGGAGCTGCAGCCCATATAGTGCAAGACCTGTGCGTTCCGCAGCATGCAGCCAATTCCATCTCGCCCGGCCATAGGAGATACGAGCAATGGGCCAAGAAAAGGTTTTCCCGGTATACGGTATGCTGCGGCGGCAACTACGGGAGGTTTGAAAACCCTGCACAGTTTGCGCTGGAAAACGCCAGGACCGCTGCGCAGCTTAGGGATGATGTGAAGTTAAGCAAAGGGTCTAAATCCTTCCACAGGGCAACTGAGGTTGTGCTTCCTATGGCACAGCTCAGCACGGCGGAATTATTCCATTTCTTTTTACAATATGTGGAGAACTGATGCAGGGGCTAGTCATCCTCCTGCATCCTTTTATTTTTCCTATCAAAACCATGGGCCAGTTTTGAACAGGCGGCGGAAGCCAAGGCGGCAACCAAATCGTCCAGGAAGGTGTTGCACTGCGCGTTCCTATGCTTATTTAACTTTGACAGGACACCTACCTTTAGCTTGTCAATGTATCCGAAGTTTGTGAAGGCTATAGAACCGTATATATTGGTTATGCTAAGGGCCAATATCTCGTCAACTCCGTACAGCGGTTCGTCGGTAAGCAGCATTGAAAGGAGTGGCTCTTCAATATGGCCCCTTTCGGCTGCAATATCAAGGGCAATGCCAGTCATTACCGCGTTTTGCACCTCGCGCTTTTCAATCACGCTTTCAACCACCTCAAGGCACATTTCCATGTTTATGGGCAAGTAGTCTTTCTGTATTTCAAAGACTATTTCGGCTATATCCATCAATTTTACGCCCCGTCTTTCTATCATCTCAATAACGTGTTTATTCAATGCTGGGACCTCCCTTTCAAAACTAGTATATCTATTTTAGTACTTTTTACCGGTTGTTACAATGCCTATATACAATGCATTTAATACTTTACACCTCCCAGTGTGTCACCCTGAACGATGCGGCCGTCATCCTGAGCGAAGCGAAGGATCTTATGTCTATCTCCAAAAGATTCTTCGGGCTTCGCCCTCAGAACGACGGAGTCGGATTCTTCACTACGTTCAGAATGACAGGGTGGGCTTCTTCGGGTTTCGCCCTCTTAAATGACACACTTGTAAATAGATTCTGTTTTCAAACTAAAATCTGATTGGTTTTGGCAGTGTCGTTCACAGTATAAAGGATTCCGGGCAAAATTGTTGTATATAATACATTGTAAAGGAGGAATATTACATTGAAAACCGTTGTCTGGGAAAAAGACCAGGTTGTTGTGATAGACCAGAGGAAACTACCGCAAACCCTGGAATATGTAAGATGCAGCGACTACCGCGAAGTGGCCGGCGCCATAAGGGATATGCTGGTAAGGGGCGCCCCTGCCATAGGGGCCACCGCCGCCTACGGGATGGCGCTGGCGGCGGGAAAGTTTTGCGACCTGGAAAGGTCGGAATTCCTACGGAGGATGGAGGAAGCTTCGAGGGAGCTGGCCGCCACCCGGCCCACGGCGGTTAACCTGTTCTGGGCCCTGAGGGAGATAGAGGGCGTCATTAAAAAGCAAAAGGACAGAAAGCCCCGGGATATTTACCAGGAAATTTTAAAAACGGCGGAAAAAATTGCGGGGGACGACATTGAGACAAACCGCAGGATAGGGAAATACGGTGCGGAGCTGGTGCCACCATCGGCGAATATCCTGACCCACTGCAATACCGGCAGCCTTGCCACGGTGGAGTTTGGCACGGCCCTGGGGGTAATAAGGGCAGCCCATCGGCAGCGAAAGAATATTCACGTTTTCGTGGACGAGACCCGGCCGAGGCTGCAGGGGGCACGGCTTACCGCCTGGGAATTGGTGCAGGAGCAGATTCCTGCCACCCTTATACCTGACAGTGCCTCCGGGATGCTCATGAAGGATGGCCGGGTGGACCTGGTGCTGGTGGGGGCGGACCGCATCGCCCTCAACGGGGATACCGCAAACAAGATAGGCACCTATAATGTGGCGGTAATCGCCCACGAAAACCACGTACCCTTTTATGTGGTGGCACCCACAACCACCATCGACTTTGAGATGGAAAGCGGCGACAGTATAGTAATAGAGGAGAGGGACAGGAGCGAGGTAACCCATATTGAAGGCGTGCCTATAGCACCGGAGGGCATAGGAGTTTTTAACCCCGCCTTCGACGTTACGCCGGCGAAATACATAACCGCAATTATAACCGAGAAGGGTATTATTGAAAAGCCTTTCGCCGACAAGCTGCTAAGGCTTAAAGAAAAACCTTAGGGAGGGGTATGGATGAAGATACTTATAAAAAACTGCAGCATAATAACCATGGTGAGGCCGGATGACGTGTACAGTGTGGGACAGATAGAAATAGAGGAGGACAGCATAACCTATGTCGGCACAGTCCGGGAGACCGGCCAAAGCTTTGACAGGGTAATTGACGGCAGTGGGATGACCGCTTTGCCCGGCTTAATAAACGGCCATACCCATACCGCTATGTCGCTTATGCGGGGTTATGGCGACGATATTCCCCTTATGAAATGGCTTAAGGAGAGGATATGGCCGGTGGAGGAGGGCCTGACCGGAAAGGACGTGTACTGGGGTGCGATGCTCAGCATCGCGGAGATGTTAAAGAGCGGTACCACCGCCTTTGCGGACATGTACTTCTTTATGGACGAGGTGGCAAGGGCGGCAAGCGAGGCAGGGATAAGGGCGGATTTATCCATTGGCATGGTAAGCATCACCGGTGACTGGCAGGAAAGGCTGGATAGCGGCAGAAGGTTTTTCCGGGATTGGAATGGTGGTGCCGGCGGCAGGATAAATGTATCCCTAGGGCCCCATGCGCCCTATACCTGTGCCCCGGAGTTTCTGGGGAAGGTATCCGGCCTGGCTGGGGAACTTGGGGCAAAGATACACATCCACCTTTCCGAGACGCTGGACGAGGTACGGCAGATTAAGGAAAAGTACGGCAAGACACCCTTTGAATATGCAAGGGATGCGGGGGTGTTGGGGCATAAGGTAATAGGTGCCCACTGTGTTCATCTTACCGACGATGATATGCAGATAATGAGGGAATACGGCGTTAACGCCGTGCACAACCCGGAGAGCAACATGAAGCTGGCAAGCGGGATAGCACCGGTACAGACGATGCTTGATATGGGCATAAACGTGGCTCTGGGCACCGATAGCTCCTGCAGCAACAACAACCTGGACATGATAAGCGAGATGCGAAGTGCCGCATTGTTGCAAAAGGTAGGGCTTATGGACGCCGAGGCGCTACCGGCGGTTAAGGCCTTAGAGATGGCTACAAGGAACAGTGCAAAGGCCCTGGGCCTTGACGATAGGGTAGGAATACTGAAGGAGGGTATGAGGGCAGACATTATACTGGTTGATATGAACAAACCCCACCTCTACCCGCAGCACGACCTTATTTCAAACCTGGTGTACGCCGCAAACAGCGGCGATGTCGCTTATACAATAATTGACGGCAAGGTGTTGGTGGATAAGGGATGCCTAACCGGTATTGACGAGGAAAGGGTATTTTTCGAGGTGGACAATAGCCTAAAACGGCTGTTTAACAGGTAGGGAGGAAGAGAAGTTGATTGAGAAAGCAATAATTGGCGGTACCGGGGTGTACCACCTGGACGGCGAGAGCACCGTTAAGGAGGTGGACACGACCTACGGCACCGTAACCGTGTACATACAGGACACTGATAATGGAAAAGTGGCCTTTCTGCCAAGGCACGGCAGGGGGCACGCAGTTCCGCCACACAGGATAAACTACAGGGCTAATGTAATGGCACTAAAGCAGCTAGGCGTGAAAAGGGTGCTGGCCACCGCAGCGGTGGGGTCGTTAAACTTGGATTATCCCCCCGGCAGCTTAGTGCTGCCCGATCAGTTTATCGACTTTACAAGGCAAAGGACAGGCACCTTCCATGACGGGGATGACGGGGTGGTCCACGTCGACATGGCGGAGCCCTACTGCCCAACCCTTATGGATGCGCTAGAAAAGGAGGCGGCAAAAACCGGAGCCAGCCTTTTGGGCAGGGGTACGTATGTCTGTGTTGAGGGGCCCCGGTTTGAGACAAAGGCGGAGATTGGATTTTTTAAGGCAATAGGCGGGGACATGGTGGGCATGACCGGCGTCCCGGAGGTGGTGCTGGCAAGGGAAATGGGGCTTTGCTACGCTGCCGTGGGCATTGTGACCAACTGGTGCAATGGAATGGTGGAGCAGCCCATTTCCCACAGCGAAATACTGGATATAATGAAAAAGGGAAGGGCCAGCGTGGTTAGGCTTTTCCTGGACGTATTCGGCCGCCGTGACGGGCTGGATAAATGCAGCTGTGGCGAGGGGATAATAAGGCTGTAAAAGTGAGGAGGTTTGGTCATTGGACGGCATTAAAAGGGCAAGGCAGCAGGTGCTGGAGGCCGGCCGGGAAATGCTGAAAAAAGGCCTCGTGGCGGCTACCTGGGGAAACATAAGCTGCAGGGTGGAGGGGGAGAACTGTATTGCCATAACTCCCAGCGGCATGGAATACGATATCCTTACGGAGGAGGACATTGTGGTGGTGGATATGCAGGGAAAGGTTGTATCCGGCCACAGGCGGCCCTCCATCGAAGTGCCGCTACACCTTCACCTTTATGAGAAACGGGAGGACATAGGGGCGATTGTACACACCCACAGTACCTACGCTACCGCCCTTGCCTGTGCCCATAAACACATTTCTCCCATTGTGGAGGAACTGGCGCAGGTTGCTGGGGGCGATGTACGGGTAGCGAAGTACGCACTACCGGGTAGCCAGCTGCTGGCAACCAATGTCGTGACCGCCCTGCGGGATAGGTATGCGGTCCTACTTGCCAACCACGGGATGATAGGGGTGGCGAAGAACCTGAAGGAGGCCCTTAAGGTTTGCGAGATAGTGGAAAAGGGTGCCAAGATTACCATACTGTGCAACGTAATCGGCCAGCCGGTACCCATATCCTTTGATGACGTGCAGACAATGCGCAGGACCTATGTCACCGATTATGGACAAAGGGAAACATAAAGGTCAGGCAACATGGGACATACCGGAATATAATCCCTCCGCAAAACCATACTAAAGGTAACGGAGGGATTTTTGATGGGAAATGACAGGTACAACGCCGTTGTGGTGGGCGCGGGCCCTGCGGGGGTTACCGCCGCCCTTTCGATGGCAAAGAATAATCTTTCTGTGGCCCTTATTGAAAGGGGTAAGTATCCGGGCTGTAAAAACATGACCGGGGGCACCATTGCCAGCATGCCCTTTAGTCAGATACTGCCGGAGTATTGGAAAATAAAGGACATACCCCTGGAGCGCAGGATCGTATCCGATGAGCTTTGGCTTCTGGATAACGATTCCGCTGTGCGGATGGGGTTTACCGGAAAGAAATTTGGTATGGCACCCTATAACAAGCATACAGTGCTGCGCTATAAATTCGACAGGTGGTACGCCGACCAGGCGATAAAGGCCGGGGCAAAGCTGTTTTGTAGCAGCCTTGCCGTTGACCTTGTGTACCATAAGACCGGGCCTTTGGCGAAGAAGGTGGACGGGGTAATCCTGGAAGGCGGGGATGTAATACACGCCGATGTGGTGATACTGGCGGAGGGTGCCCAGGCCGCCCTTACCCAGAAGGCGGGACTTCGTAAAAGGTTAAAACCCAACGAAATGACCCTGTATGTAAAGGAAGTTCTAGAACTGCCGGCGGAAAGGATAGAGGACCGGTTTAACCTGGAAAGGGGCGAAGGAGCCAGTATAGGCATGATAGGGTTTCCGACCTCGCCGGGCATAGGTAAGGGCGGAATATGGACAAACAAGGACTCCCTATCCGTAATAGTGGGCGGGTACTTAAACCAAATTAGCGGCAAAGGGCTAAACCCCCTTGGGCTTCTGGAACGGTTTAAGGGGCATCCGCTGGTAAAAAGGCTTATAGAAGGGGCCAAGCCGATTAAATACATGGGGCATATAATACCAAAGGGAGGGTTTAAAAAGATACCCACGCTGGTGGACGACGGGATAATAGTGGTGGGGGACGCGGCGGAGATGATAAGCGGCCGCCGGGGTATGGACCTTGCCATGATTACCGGGCAGTTTGCCGCGGAGTCGGTGGCCCAGGCCTGCGCATTGGACCGGTACAGCAGGGATATTCTTGCCTCCTACGAGGAAAGGGTAAAGGGGTCCTTCTTCTACCAAAACATGAAAAAGGGTAAGAGCACCGAGGCCTATTTCAACAAGCACCAGGATTCCGATTTTCTTATTACAAAAGCAATGAACGATTTTGGTTATAAATACTTTGAACAGAACCTGGACAGCGATAAGAGCAATCTGCTGAAAATGCTGGAAGAGCTAATAAATATGCAGCCCCTTAGCAAATCGGCAAAGGATGTTTTGTTCGGGCTACAGAACTGGGGGGTGCTGTGATTGGGCTACTTCAATAAAACCCAAAGGGACCCCCTTGAACTGGTGACTATAATCCCCGATGAGAAGCCACATATTTTTATTAAGAAGGACAGCGTGTGTATAAAAGAGTGCGAGAATAAACCCTGCACCTTTTACTGCCCCTCCAGGGTGTACTACTGGGAAGACGACAGTATAAAGGTGTTGTACGAAAGGTGCATTGAATGCGGGGCCTGCCCCTACGGCTGTCCCTATGACAATATTGCCTGGCAGTTCCCCGGGGGAGGCTTCGGGGTAGTATATTAAGGTAAGGGGACACAAAAGCCCGTCGCGATGACGGGCTTTTGTGTCCCCTTACCTTATCATCTGTTGTGCCAGAGTTTTTTGGTGAGGTTCCTAAGGTAGGGAATAACGTAGTGGTCAAGACCGAAGGCCCTGCCGGCCCCACCAAGGCACGCAATGGATGCCACCAGGAACCAGTAGTCGTTAAGGCCGGTGCTTAGCATAAAGTTTATATTCATTACCACCGCCGTCGCTGCCGCAATGAAGGTGAACAGGCCTACAATAAGCGCAACCCCGATTCCAATCTCGGTGAACACTATCAGCTTCTGGAACAGCATCGCGTTGGGCACCAGTATCGCATCTACAATCCACGCATACCACCCCGGTGTCTGGTCGCCTATTAGCTGCATCATGGACGCGCCGCTGGCGGCGTCGGCGGTGCCGGCCAGCATCTGGTAATCAAACCAGCCGCTATGATACTTCTCAAGTCCCGCCATAATCCACATGTATCCCAGGTAAATCCTTAGCGGTACCAGCCAGAAGTTGGCCGACTTTGCTGTTAAATGCGGCCCCACAAAGGTTTTCTCCCTTGTGTTGTGAAGAAGCTGATGATTTATATATTCGGCAAGTATCGTAAAGCCGCCTATTCCGAACAGGTAGTGCATGTTTACTATGTGTTTTAACGCCGTTGCAAGGTATCCGGAAAGCTGCGGCAGGCCGCTCACCTTAGCCACGGCGTACCGGCTTCCTATGGATACCATAAAGCCGTGCAGATTTAGCCTCATAGCCTTTTTCGGTTTACCGTCTATATCGGCCAATACGTTGTGTGCGGCACATTTACCCGATTGGAGTGCCGATTCTACCAGCGCAGGCATCGGTGGTTTGCCCTCTTCTTCCTCGAAGTAGCAGTTGTCTCCAATGGCGTATATGTTGGGGCGGTCCACCGTCTGCATGTATTGGTTTACTTCCACCCTGCCCCTGCGGTTGGTTTTAAGTCCTAGGTTGGCAGCGAAGGAATTACACTGCACCCCGCCGTTCCAAATAAACGTATCGGTCTTTATTACATCCCCGGACTTCAGGGTAAGGCTTCCCTTTTTCACTTCGGTAATAGGGGAACTGGTCAGTATCTTTACACCTTTCTTCTGCAGGAACGCAGTGGCTTTTTTAATAAGAGAATCGGATAGGTTGGGCAATATTTTGTCCATGGCCTCAATTACGTATAAATTTACCTCGTTCCGTGGAATTGAGTATTTGCGGCACAGTTCATCTGCCCATTGTACCAATTCTCCAATCGTTTCGATACCGGTAAAACCACCGCCGCCCACCACTATTGTAAGAAGGCTCTTTTTTTTGTCCGGGTCACTTTCCTTACTGGCTTTTTTAAATACGGTTTTTATATGGTTGTTGATTTTAAGGGCATCCTCCATCGACCAAAGCGTCAGGGAGTGCTCTTTCATGCCGGGGATTCCGAAGTAGGTGGGTTCGCTGCCGGTGCCCAGTACCAGGTAGTCGTAGGGATAGGTTTCTGTTTCTGATTTCAAAACTTGTCTGTCAGGGTCAATGCCGGTTATCCTGTCCCTTACCACCCTTACGTTGGTGTGCTCGAATATTTTCTGAAGATTTATCATGAGTCCATCGGGAGTAACCCTGTTGCCTGCAACCTCATGCAGTTCGGTGAGCAGGGTATGGTATTCATTCTTGTCTATAATGGTTATTTCGATATCTTTTCGTTTCCTGCTGTGGCGGTATATGTCAAGGGCCGTTTCGATACCGCCATATCCCGCGCCGAGAACCACTACTTTCTTTTTCTCGCTCATTACATTACCTCCTAACTAGTATAGTATATGAA
>JAAYJF010000023.1 GCA_012523075.1 Clostridiales bacterium
CTTAAAATACTGTATTTATAGTATTCTTCACGTATCTGTTTTTTCCTGTATCTATGATTAACAAAATAAACGGTGTTTTGTCCGATATTGCAGGGGTATATGTAGAATGAGCACTTTTTTACGGTGCCGGGAAGAAAGCACGTTAAGTTCTTTAAAAATGTTCCAGATTTGATGGTGAATATTGCAACAAAAAAGGGGTTGCATACGTCTAACATTTATAGGTAAAATCAATACAGATTACAAATAAATGGATAGTAGGTGAGACGGGAATGGTTAAAAGGATAACTGTCTTGTTAATAATAACGGCATTGCTTACAGGATGCAGTACCGAAATCGATTTGCCCTCAAAATTGTCAGCCGATACCAATCCTGTTACCGGGGATAAGGAGGATTCCGGGGAGGTGTCCTACGTCCATAGTCCAGAGCAGTCGGGTGAAAGCAGCGACTGGGTAATGGTGCCGACGGGGGACCAGCCCGACCCGGACGCGCAGCAGACGTCGGAAAGCGTGCTGCTTAACCAGGAACAGGCGGTAAGGCTTTTTCTGGATGCCTGGGAGCAGAATGATTTAGAAAAAATGAACATGCTGACGCTACAGCCCCTTGAGGAGTTCTTCCGGCAGTCGGATATGAATTTTGTATCCTACAAATTTCTTGACAATGGCGACCTGGCAGGGTTTGTAAGGGATGGGTTGCGCAAAATCAGGGAATACAGCACAAACACCTTCGACAGTGCAACCATTGAAAACCCGCTCCCCAACGGGGATAGGCTCAAGGTGAGTCTGGGCGATTACCTAAACCTTAACGTAACCCTTGTACTGGACAGGAACATGTGGAAGCTTAATAGCATGTCGGCAAACATATCGGGATTTGAAGAGGCTGTGCCACAGGATTGGGATACACTGAATCAGCTGGTACTGACCGATATAAAGGACATGGATGGTGATGGGAATTACGAACTTCTGACCATGGGATTCAGGGGAGAATGGGAAGGATTAGGCCCCGAACCGACAAGTGCCATAGGTATTTATACCTGCTCCAATAGACAGATTGAAAACCTTTATTTCAGGGATATGCACGACAGGCTGGAAAGCGATAGGGTGGTTATAGAAGGCAGAATGGGAAAAGTCATGGAGGACGGGCAAGCATTATTGGTATTAATCGAGAAGACGGCCCAGGATAATTTGGCGATTGTTGAAGGGCCCGCTTCGCAATACTATATAAGCCTTTATAAGCTTGAGGATAAGGACCTGATAAAGGTTGGGGAAATCGACTGGATGAGCGCCATTACCGACGTGCTTGACAGCCGGATAATTCCTGAATGGGTGGAGCTTTTGGGGGTTAAGGGATTTAAAAGGAATGCTGCGGAAAGCGTTGTGCTGAGGGTAGGTTTCAGGAACAGGCGGGAACGGAATGATTTCCACCAGACTAATGAAGGGATATTCGTGCTGTCCCACGACGGAGACGAGTGGTACACCGAATGGTATCATGAGGGAACATACGGGGAATACCATACCGTCGTATTTGAAGAAACTAGCTCCGGGAACCAACCGGTAAAGATGTACTATATTGAAGACATCCCCTACGAAAACGGTGAGGGCGGTAGTGTATTAGAGGTTTATCACCGCAACGGAAGATGGACCGAAAACCGGCTGTTTTCAGAAAAGTTGAACATTAAAGCAGCAGGGGATATGACAGGAGACGGAGCCGCTGAGTTCCTGGTGTTTGGCGGGACAAAGCTGAAGGTTTATTCGGGGGACCAGGAAATATTATGGGACGTCACCCTTCCACGGGATACAAAGGAAGTTCCCTATGCATGGATAGGAAGTGTAGCGGGGAAACAAAGAATAGTAGCAGCATTGCATATGGGGGATTACATTAACATGAAAAGCGCGATTTATGTCTGGGAAGAGCAGGAAGGAAGGATGGACAGCTTATGGCAGAGCGAGGCTTTGGGAACAGATGGAATAACTGCCATGATGTTAAGAGATTTGAACAAAGACGGTAAGCCTGAAATTTTGGTAAATTATACAAACGATTATCTTATATGGGGACAGTTCTTTAAGATATTCGAGCCGTAAGGCTCTTAAATTGCAGACAAACTCAATTGGCTTCATGAATACCCGCTTATGCGGAAATGCTGTTTAAGGAATGGGGACACACCTCTGCTTACGCAGGTATTCCTTGCTGAGGTATGTCCCCGATTGATAAGCTTTCGAGTTGCCTTGCTAAACCATTTATAAGCATGCGCTAGCGCTTCATGAAGCCTTATGGGTTTAGGATCGGTTTTTCTTAAGCTTATGAGCCGTAAGGCTCTTTTTTTTACCCGAAATTTCCTGAAGGGAAGGGGGAGAAGAGCATAGAATATATATCCTTGTGGATTATGTTAACCACAAAAACTATAGCTGGGAAAGATTAGCAGAAGGGATGATTGAATGGAGAGAATCAAAAAAATTACATTGATTGGGGTAGTGGCTTTAACGATCGCGGCTACCGGAGGAGGGGCCGCCCTGGCGAGCTCCGTACACGTTGTTTCACCGGGGGATACATACTGGAAGATAAGCCAGTGGTACGGGGTGGATTTGACGGCTCTACTGGAGGCTAACGGGGCTAGTGGCAGTTCTGTTTTATATGTCGGACAGAGCGTCGCCATACCCGGAAAGGGTGCGGGGTACATAGTTAAGGCCGGGGATACATACTGGAAGATAAGTCAGAAAATGAACGTGGATATGAACGAGTTGCTGGCCCTAAACGGAGCAAACGCAAGCTCTGTACTTTACAAGGGGCAGAGCATTAAATTGCCGTCATCGGTAAAGAGACATTCGGTGAAAAAGGGAGAAACCTTCTGGATTATCAGTAATAGTTATGGTATAAGCATCCAAAGTCTCATGAATGCAAACGACGCTTCCTCGGGTACAATACTCTATCCGGGCATGGTATTGTTTATTCCGGCAGGTTCCGGAAGCGGGTATATACCTCCTTCTGGCGGAAGCGGACAGGCACAGCCACCGCAGGGGGGACAGCAGATACCGCCATCGGGGGATAAGCCCTATATCACCTATACCACCCATACGGTACAAAGCGGAGATGACTTCTGGTCACTGGGAATAAAGTATGGCGTACCCTACCGGGAGATACTGGATGCCAACGGTCTAAAGGAGAATTCTGTAATCTATGTGGGCCAAAAGCTTAAGGTTCCAGTTCACCATATTCCGGTTAAACCAACTCCCGGGGCAAAGTATGGAGAGCTGCTGGATTGGTGGAGCGAAGCGCAGTATGTGTGGCCAATAGGTGCTGATGCCAGGATTACCGATTTTTATACAGGGGTCTCGTGGAACGCCAGAAGAACGGTGGGAGCAAATCATGCTGACGTTGAACCGTTGACGGTGCAGGATACGAATACAATGAAGAGTATTTGGGGCGGTTCCTGGAGCTGGAACACCCGGCCGGTAATAGTAGAGGTAAAGGGAAGAAGGATAGCCGCTTCAGCCAGTGCAATGCCCCATGACATTCAGCATATTCAGAACAACGGCTTTAACGGACACTTTGACGTTCATTTTTACAACAGTACAAGGCACGTGGATGGCAAGCCTGACCAAAGCCATCAGCGGGATGTTAGAATAGCCGCAGGTAAATGATAGCGCTAAAAAATCACCGAACTTTTAAAGTTTGGTGATTTTTTCTGTCACTTTTTATTTGGGGCTACCATATTGTAGCAAGGTGTTATATAATTAATCGTAAGATTTTTGGGGTTGGGGTTTTGATGAAGGATTTTAGAGAAATTGAATCCAGATCAAAAATGCACCTCATTTTCCTGCTCATAACAGGCCTTTTCGTAATCTTCTTGATTAACTGCAGCATGGACCAAAACGTTAAGCGACTGTTTGTGGCCGGTTTAGCGCTATTTTTTGGCTTTTCAGTGTTTCAACTGAGCAGGAGTATTTCATATCTTTACAATAATCTAATAATAGATGAACTGACAAAGGTTTATAATTACAGGTACTTTATCACAAGGCTAGAGGAGGAGATGGACAGGGCCAACAGGTACGGTCGTTCTCTTGTTCTTGCCTTTACCGATTGTGATGATTTCAAGTCCTACAATGACAAGTACGGACACCTGGAGGGCAATATCGCCCTTGAGAAAATCGGACGAATTCTGAAGCAGAATACCCGTATGCCAGATATTGTGGCACGATTTGGCGGTGATGAGTTCGCTGTTATACTGCCTGAGACGGATATAGTGTCCGCAAGGATTGTTATGGACAGAGCAGCCGATGTAATAGAGAAAACCGTATACAAAACCGAGCCGGGGGAAGTGACCATGAGTGTGAGTTTGATAAACTATTCCGGTGAGGATATTAAGGAGTTTTTAGAAAGGGCTGATGCCGTACTGTACAGGACAAAACAGAACAAAAAAAGAAAAGCTGCCCAAAACCGTGGGCTGGAACAGGCTAAAACGTAGGCTGCTCTGTGAGGCAGCCTTTTTATATACACCATGCAAGTATTTCCACTGCGCTGTTTTCTATTAGGGTTTTCCCATATTCCTTAAGATAAATCTCCGCCGTTTTGCAGCGGGTTCCGTATTCCTCGGCCAGAGTCTCCACCAGTAGGCTGGGGCATGTATCATATGGCTTTAAGACAAGGTAGTATGCACCCTCATGCTTGTAGACCGAACTGTCGCCTCTGTAACTGTCAATAACCCTTTTGCTTAAGTCGATAACGTATTCAAGGTCTTCGAAATAAAAGCATACTTCTTTTGATTTGACCGCTTTCTTTGTATCAGAGCCCTTTATGAATTTCCCCGGCCCTGGTTTTAGAAGCTGGCGGTGTCTGTATTTGGTAATGGTTATTACAAAGGTATCCCTTGAGTTGGGTATAGCCTCAACTATCAGCTGTTCATCTCTTACCTCAAACCCCTGTTCTACATAGGCTTGGTAAAGTATATCCCAGAACAGTTCCTGGGCCTTGGGGCTGTTGTACACCAGGTCGTTCATATCAATGTTTCTCTCCTCAAGGTCAATCGAGCTGATGGTTATTTTGACTTTGTAATCGTTTATCTTTTCAATTTTCATAACGCATCATCTCCATTTTTATTGTTAACTATATAATATAATTATTGGTTACGATTGTAAAGAGCCGCAGAGCAATTAAGTATTAGAAAAATAGGAGGATTATGGCATCACACCTCTGTCTTTGCGAATTTAAAAAAAGCCAAAGCGTAAGTTGCTTCAGCTTTTTACAAAAAAGGGGGCGGCAGTGTGGAGTTGGAGGGGTGTTACTGAATACGTGCCGCCCCCTGCCTGCTGACATTAGCGTATTTCAATTCCCATTTGCAGGACGTATTGTCCAGAAAACCTTTAAGCTTTGCCAAGAAGCCTGCGTTATCGGCGTCTACCAGGGCAATAAGGGTTGAGCCCGCCCCGCTTAGGAATACACCTCTTGCACCGGCGTCATAGGCCTTATTGAATACTTCCTGCATCCCTGGGATGAGTTTTTCCCTATAGGGTTGGTGCAGCCTGTCCTGGACAGCGTATTTTAAGTGCTCCAGTTTTCCCGCCGTAAGGGCTGCTACCATGAGAGCTGCACGGCTTACGTTGAACACCGCACTGCCGAGTTCTACCTTCCGGGGTAGCACCATCCGTGCTTCTGCGGTGGAAAGCGGGAAATCGGGCACCATTACAAGCATACGCAGTTTTTCCGGGAAGTCCAGCTTTATATATCCCACTGTTGAGGTATCCTGGGAGTAGGACAGGGTCATGCCGCCAATAAGGGCGGGAACTATATTGTCGGGGTGCCCTTCAAGGTCGGTGCCCAGCTCTATAAGTTTTTCCATGTCTAGCTCTTCCCCGGTAAGGACGTTTGCCAGAAGCAGTCCCGCTGCGGTACTGGCGGCGCTACTTCCCAGGCCCCTTGCCACTGGGATATCGTTGTATGATACTATCTTAAGTCCCGGCGGGACAAAGCTAGTTTGCTGGAACACCCTCTCCATGGCCCTGTATATCATATTGGTGCTATCCTTTGCGATAAGGTCCGCATCCCTGCCGTGGTTTTCTATCACAAGTCCTTCTGGTACTACATGCATCTCAACGGTATTGTATATATCCAGCGCAATACCCATGCAGTCGAAGCCCGGTCCCATGTTGGCCGACGTTGCCGGTACCCTTACCTTAAACATCCATATCACCGCCTAAGAGGTCAGCCATTTGGGCCGACAGTACATTATAATTGGCGGGAAGCTGCATGGGCTTGCCGCTTGTATTTACCGCTATATCCGGGTCCTTGAGGCCGTTTCCGGTGAGAACACATACTATGGTGGTGCCCTCTTTTATAAGCCCTTCAGTTGTAGCCTTTATAAGACCTGCAACCGAAGCACAAGAAGCGGGCTCAGCGAATATGCCCTCACCTGAAGCCAGTAGCTTATACGCCTGCAATATTTCTTCGTCGGTTACCTTGTCTATGAGTCCGCGGGATTCTGCCACCGCATCCTCGGCGCTCTTCCAGCTTGCAGGATTGCCTATACGTATCGCCGTTGCTACTGTCTCTGGATTATCTATCGCCCTTCCCTCAACTATGGGTGCCGCACCAGCGGCCTGAAAGCCCAGCATGGCGGGAAGGCTCTTTATAATCCCGCTCTGCTTGTATTCCTTGAAACCCTTCCAATAGGCGGTAATATTGCCCGCGTTGCCTACCGGTATCGCTAGGTAGTCGGGGGCTTTACCCAGTTGGTCACACAGCTCGAAGGCTGCGGTTTTTTGTCCTTCGATACGGTTGGGGTTTATTGAGTTGACTAGGGTTATCGCAAAATCCTTTGACAACCTTTTTACCATATCCAGGGCATCATCGAAGTTGCCGTCAAGGGCTATCACCTTGGCCCCGTATGCGATAGCCTGGGCAAGTTTCCCAAGCGCTATTTTTTTATCAGGGATAAGTACTACACACTTTATCCCCGCCCTAGCGGCGAAGGCGGCGGCGGAGGCAGAGGTGTTGCCTGTGGATGCGCATACAACGCATCTTGAGCCTTCCTCGACGGCCTTTGTAACCGCCATGGTCATACCCCTATCCTTGAAGGAACCGGTGGGGTTTAAACCTTCGCATTTCAGGTATACCCTTGCCCTGTAGTTTATATATTCTTCTATCCTAAAGCCCCTTACTAGGGGAGTGTTACCTTCATTAAGGGTGATAACCTTTGCATCTTCGCCGACATTGAGAAATCTTCTGTATCGTTCAATTAGTCCATTGTACATCTATTGGTCCTCCCTCTCTATGCGCAGAATGCTTAGTACGTTATCTACGGAGGTGGTAGCCTTAAGCGACTTTATCCTTTTGTCTATATCCCCTTCGGATATATCGTAGGCGATAAATACTATCTGGTCAGGGTCGACAGGCCTTTGAAGCTTTGATCTGTCAGGGAACACAAATTCAAATCGTTCAAACAGCCCTGCTATTTTGTCCATGGCTTCTACCCGGCTGCGAGGTTTTATTCTTATGAAGAAATCCGAACTGCAGCCCTCCATATCCACCTTCGCGGTGGGTGCTTCCTCTTCATAGGAACTTACCTGGCAGCGGTTTCCCAGGCTGTGCCTTACGATATCGAAAATATCCCCCACCACAGCACTGGCAGTGGGAAGTTTTCCGGCTCCCTGCCCGAAGAAAAGCACATCGCCTACAGCGTCACCCTTTACTATAATGGCGTTGTATACATCTGCAACCCCCGCCAGCGGATTGGTGTTTCTAAGTAGCACCGGGGCCACCCTCGCCATAATGCCTTTTTCGGTCCTGCGGCTTAACGCCAAAAGCTTAATGGAGCATCCCAGGTATTTTGCGATGGATATATCATCGGCGGATATGTTATTTATTCCTTCGATATAAATATCCTCATAATCAACGTTGCTGCGGTATGCGATGGAGGATAGTATGGCCAGCTTTCTTGCCGCGTCAAAGCCCATTACATCCGCCTCCGGATTAGCTTCGGCATATCCGCACTGCTGGGCCTCTTTTAATGCGGCTTCATAGGTCATACCCGAATTGGCCATACGGGACAATATAAAATTGGTAGTACCGTTTACTATTCCCTTTACCTCCGAAATGCTGTTAACAGCAAGGCACTCGCTTAGGGGTTTTATTATTGGGATACCGCCCCCGACGCTGGCCTCAAACAGCAGCCGGACCCCGTTTTGGCGGGCTATTTTCTGCAGTTCGTTTCCAAACTTTGCGATGAGGTCCTTGTTTGCCGTTACCACATGGCGTCCTTTTAAAAGGGATTGTTTGACATAGAAATAGGCCGGGTCAATGCCTCCCATTACCTCAACCACAATATCGATGTCACTTTTTAATATATCTTCGAACCTGTTGGTTAGTTTGCTGCCGTAGGGCTTGTTGTTGTGCTTATCTTTATTGCGTACCAGTATCTTCTCTATAGAGAGCCCGTTTCTGTGACATGCTTCCTTCGCTAAAAGTTCCACTACCCCGGAACCGATAGTACCGCAGCCAAGCAGTCCTATCTTAACCATGATGATTACCTCCTTATTCTCTGGATACTATGCTTAAGCTGTGTACTCCGGGGATATTTTTTATTTCCATCAAAAGGTCCTCAACATCCTTGTTGATTCGTGCCGTTTCAAAGGAAATGCTTACCATGGCCACATCATTTATAGGTATGTTCTGGTTGATGGTTAGAATGCTACCCTGTGCTGTGGCGATTGTATCAAGAATTCTTGAAAGTACCCCCGGCATGTGCTCAAGCAATAAAGTGATGGTTACTATTTTCATCTTGTTGGTTTCATAAAAAGGAAATACGTAATCCTTGTATTTGTAAAACGCGCTTCTGCTTAACCCCGCCATCTTTACCGCCTGGTTTACGTTTTTGGCCCTGCCCGTTCGCAGAAGGGCCTTTGTCTCGATCACCTTCGAGAAAACCTCCGGAAGTACCGACGAATTGACAATGTAGTATACAGGCTCCTTCATACAATCACCCCCTTGCATTATGTGCATGATACATGGACATATGTATGCACATGGTGGATATTATACTCCTATCCCCTGTTTTTTTCAATGTTTAATTTCTACCGTCACAACCCGATAATGGTGGTAAGGATGCTACAGCTCCCCCGTGCTCATTCTTTTGGCATAAATGGACCACATGCTATTTTAGGTATATTTTAGAATTTTATAGAAAATAGTTGATTAAAAACTACAAAATTCGTATAATAGTGTAGTAAATACAGATTTTTCTACATCGGGGGTGAGTGCGTGGCTTACCTTAAAGCGGAAGATCTGAAACCAGGGATGGTATTAAAGAGCGATTTTATTAATGAGCGGGGAAGTCTATTTCTTGCCGAAGGCACGGCACTTACTACCCATCTGATAGAGAGGATTAAAGAGCTGAAAGTACCCTATGTTAGTGTTGTTAAAGATTCCGATGCAAAGGAAGTACCCCATCCCCATAAGACCACCTATGAAATTAAAACTGAAAACTTCCTAAAGGCGTACAATAATTCTAACAGGGTGATAAGGGAATTGTTCGAGAGCGTGCAGTCGGGCAGAAGGCTGGACCTTGACGATATAAGGGAAACGGTGGGAATCTTCATAGAGTTGATACACGATGACGAAAACATCGTACCCAAACTGCAAAGAATTCATATGTCGGATGAATATACATACTATCATTCTATAAATGTAAGTTTAATGTCCATGCTTATAGGCAAATGGCTAAAAATGCCGGTTCGTGAACTAAGAAAACTAGGGTATACCGGTGTGTTCCATGATATTGGGAAATGCAAGGTGCCACCGGAGATATTAAACAAGCCGGATAATTTGAACGAGAAAGAATGGAGTATAATGAAGCAGCATCCGGTGTACGGATATAATATACTAAAAAAGAACAACGTTCTGAGCAAAGATGTTCTTTTGGGGGCTCTCATGCATCACGAAAGAAAGGACGGTAGCGGATACCCGCTGGGTTTAAAGGGTAATACCATTCATACCTACGGCAAAATAGTCGCCGTTGCGGATATATTTGATGCCATGATGTCGGATAGGGTTTACAGGAAGAAACGCCCCCCCTTGCAGGTGGCGGAATATATAGAGGATAGGAGTTTTGACAGCCTGGACCCGTACATTTCACGGGTTTTCCTGCAGGGAATATCCCAGTTCTATGTGGGCAACATGGTGCGGCTTAATGACGGGCGTGTAGGAAAGGTGGTATACATATATCCGCATCAGCCCACCAAACCGGTGGTGCTGGCCGAGGGTGAATTCCTGGACTTTTCGAAGAAATCCGATGTTACAATAGTTGAAATAATTGGCTAGATATTACGTGATAAAGACTTTACACAGCTGTCATCCTGAGCGAAGAGAAGGATCTTGTGTATGCCTCCGAAAGATTCTTCGGGCTTAGCCCTCTTAAGCGACGGAGTCGGATTCTTTGGGCTTTGCTTCTTAAGAACGACAGATACAAGAACATAATATTATTAATGCGTTATAGCCATATTAGGAAGGATAAAAAGGATGGGTATAGAATAAAATAGTATGGCTCAAGAGAGTATAGCAGGAAGGGGCATTTAAGCCACGTTCGTCGGGGCCGGAATGTCCTGTTTATGTTTATATGAGTATTTGCAATA
Source organism: Clostridiales bacterium (assembly GCA_012523075.1). GTDB lineage: Bacteria > Bacillota > Clostridia > Ch29 > Ch29 > JAAYEV01. The sequence goes on from JAAYJF010000023.1 coordinate 10,617, forward strand.
TAAATGTGGGGAGGTATACCGGTGGATAAAATTTACATTGACGGGCACAGTCTTACTTTGGAACAAGTGGCCATGGTGGCCCGGGAGGAGCGACCAGTAGCGCTTGACCAGGCTGCGGTGGAGAGAATAAACAGATCTAGAGATATAGTGGAGCAGTACGTGGACCGGGAGGAAGTGGTGTACGGGGTGACCACGGGTTTTGGCCGGTTCAGCGATGTGGCAATTTCTAGGGACGAGACAGAAACGCTGCAGAGAAACCTGATTGTCAGCCACGCCTGCGGCGTGGGGGATAGCTTTACCAGGGACGTTACAAGGGCAGTAATGCTGCTTAGGGTTAACACACTGTGCAGGGGCTATTCGGGGGTAAGGCTGGAAACCCTTAGGCTCCTTGTGGAAATGCTCAACAGTGGAGTACATCCATCTATACCGCAGAAAGGTTCACTGGGCGCTAGCGGTGACTTGGCACCGCTAGCTCATATGGTGCTTGTTATGCTGGGAGAGGGCAGAGCAGAATACAAGGGAGAAATAATGTCCGGGGCGGAGGCGCTTAAAAGGGCAGGTCTTAAACCCTGCACCCTTTCCTCAAAGGAGGGGCTTGCACTTATAAACGGTACCCAGGCCATGTCGGCGGTGGCATCCCTTACGCTGGTGGATGCACTAATGCTTGTGAAAATGGCGGACATAACCGCAGCCCTTACCCTGGAGGCACTGGGCGGCATAGAGGATGCCTTTGATAAAAGGATTCACGAGGTAAGAGGCCACAGCGGGCAGATTTTATCCGCGAAGAACATAAAGGACCTTATAGAGGAAAGCTCCTATACAACAAGGCAGGGAGAAAAGAGGGTTCAGGACGCCTATGCACTGCGGTGTACATCCCAGGTGCACGGTGCGTGCCGAGATGCGGTGGAATACGCCGCCCGGGTGGTGGGCACCGAAATTAATGCGGTGACCGATAATCCGTTAATTTTTCCTGACAGCGGCGATGTACTGTCGGGGGGAAACTTCCACGGGGAGCCGGTGGCCCTTGCGATGGATTTCCTGGGCATTGCCCTGTCCGAGCTTGCCAATATCTCCGAAAGAAGGATAGAGAGGCTGGTAAACCCTCAGCTAAGCAATGACTTGCCGGCTTTTTTAACCCGTAAAGGTGGCCTTAACTCGGGATTTATGATTACTCAGTATGCAGCAGCTGCGCTGGTTTCGGAGAACAAGGTTTTAGCCCATCCTGCCAGCGTGGATTCAATACCCTCTTCCGCAAACCAGGAGGACCACGTGAGCATGGGCACCATTGCGGCCCGGAAGGCGTCGGAGATAAAGGATAACCTGGCCAGTGTCCTGGCAATCGAGTACCTGGCCTCTGCCCAGGCGATAGATTTGCAGGGGACAGGAAAACTGGGAAGGGGTACTGGGCCGGTTTACAAAATGCTGAGGGCAAGGATAAAACCCCTGGAAGAGGACAGGATAATGCACGTGGATATGCAAAGCGCCCTGGAGCTTATTATGTCGGGGAAGCCGGTAAGGTCAGCAGAGAAAATGCTTATGAGGGAATTATAGGGATTTAGGCAATAGTATTTGATAATTGTTGTAATTCTGATATACTTTATGAAGTAACACTAAATTATCATAAGAGGTGTAGAAGGTGCTGGGAAATAAAATAAGAGAAATTCGAACGAGCAAGGGACTGAAGCTTTCTGAGCTGGCAGAAAAGACCGGGCTCAGTACAAGTTATATTTCACTATTAGAAAGAGACCTTACAAGCCCTTCTATTTCGTCCTTGAAGAAAATAGCGACTGCCCTGGAAACACCGCTGTTTCATTTCCTGATCGAGGAAAGCAAAAGCAGCATACTAATCCGCAGGGACGAAAGGAAAAAGCTTGCCTTTCCCAATTCAAACATAATACATGAATACGTAACGCCGCTGCCGATGGATAATCAGGTAAAGCCAAAACAGGAGATTATATATACCGAATTGGATCCGGGCTGCTGGAGCAGTGATGAGCCTATGAGTCACAGGGCGGATGAATGCCTTCTGGTGCTGGAGGGTAAAATTGAGGTTCAGGTGGGTATGGAGACTTACGAACTGGGCGAAGGTGACAGCTTGTACATAGAGGAGATGCTACCCCATAGGTATTACACAATGAGTGATATCAAGGCTAAGCTTATATCGGCTCTGGTCCCGCCAAATTTTTAGAGTTAAGTGATTGGTGGATTTACAGGTGTATTCTGATTTTTTAAAAAGGAGGTCTTCTGGATGGATTTTGGTGCTTTAGTAGATGTGTTTAACAAAAGAGGGTTTAAAGCTAGGGCTTTTGATGGCATTGAACAGGTAGTAAAAGTGCTGGAAGAGGAAATAGCCCCGAATCAGTCGGTGGGAGTTGGAGGGTCAGTAACTGTAAAAATAAGCGGGATAACGGATATCCTTAGGGCCAGGGGCAATACGGTATACTTTCACTGGGAAGTGGATAAATCCGAAATAGACAGGGTAAGGAAACTGGCTTCCCAGGCGGACGTCTATCTGTCAAGCTCCAACGCCGTAACCGCCGACGGAAAGCTGGTCAACATAGACGGTACCGGTAACAGGGTAGCAAGCATGTTTTACGGCCCCGACAGGGTGTATATAATTTGTGGCAGGAACAAGGTAGTGGACAATGAAGAGCTGGCGGTGGAAAGGATTAAGGAAAAGGCGTGTCCTCCCAATGCGGAGAGGCTTGGTCTTAATACGCCCTGCAGGAAAACCGGTCGTTGCCATGACTGCGATGCACCCGATCGGATGTGTTCGGTCAAGGTGGTAATGGAGCGCTGCCCTAAGGGTAAGGAAATCAATCTAATGTTTGTGGACCAGGACCTTGGGTATTAAAAAAAGAAGCTTTTGCTTCTTTTTTTTATGTTTGGTCTTAGGCTTCATGAAGGTAAATTGCCAGGCATCCGTCATCTACGCTGCGCAAACCCGCTGCCTCGGAAGATTTTCCCTGATGCCTAGCAGCCAGCACCTAGCACCTCGTACCCGTAACCCAGAAGCTACGAACTACGAGCTACCAACTACGAACTACGAACTGTGATCTGTGATCTATTTTTTCAGCCTGTCCGGTATTACATCATTTCTTATCACGTCTTTGTAGCTTTCCCGTTTTACTACAAGGTCAGCCCTTCCGTCCTTTACCAGCACCACCGCAGGCCTAGGCAGGCGGTTATAGTTACTGGCCATGGAGTAATTGTAGGCTCCGGTTGAAAGGACAGCCAACAGGTCTCCGCTCTTTATTTCCGGTAAACGGATGTCCTTAACCAGTATGTCTCCGGATTCACAGCATTTGCCCGCCACCGTTACCTTTTCCCCGTAGCTATTACTCATTCTGTTGGCTACTGCCGCCCTATACCTGGCATGGTACAGAGCCGGGCGCGGGTTGTCCGACATCCCACCGTCCACGAATACGAATTTTCGCACCTCCGGTATATCCTTGACCGAGCCGACGGAATAAAGAGTGGTACCGGCGTTTCCTACTATATACCTTCCGGGTTCCACCACTAGCCTTGGTGGCGGAAGGCGGTACTTTTTAAGAGCTTCTTTTACTGTGGCTGTTATGGGTGCAGAAAAGTCGCCGACAAATAAGTTCCCGTCTTCTCCGGTATAATCAATCCCAAAGCCCCCGCCGAGGTTAAGGATATTAACCGTTGCCCGTAGCTCTTCCTTTGTTCTTGCGGCAAAACTCAGCATGGTTTGTGCTGCCGAGGTAAAAGCGTTAACATCGGTTATCTGTGAGCCAATATGACAGTGCAGACCATTAAAAATCAAAGATTTGGAGTCAAGGGCTTCCTTAACTGCTCTGAAGGCACTGTCCCGGTACAGAGGGAACCCAAATTTGGAATCAAGCTGGCCTGTTTGGATGTAATGGTGCGTATCGGCGGTAATCCCCGGGGATACTCTTATGAGCACTTTTTGCTTAATGCCCATTGAGGAGGCCTGCTTATCCAGCATCTCCAGTTCTGCCAGGTTGTCCACCACAAAATGTCCAATTCCCAGTTCAAGGCCCATTGTCAGTTCTTCGGGGGTTTTGTTGTTACCGTGGAAGTATATTCTCTCCATCGGAAATCCGGCTCTGTAGGCGGTGTACAGTTCGCCGCCGGACACTACGTCCAACGAGAGTCCTTCGCTTTGTATAATCTTTACCATTGCCATGGTTAAAAAGGCTTTTCCTGCATAGACTATCTCAATATCAGGATAGTGGTCGGAGAAGGCCTTTACGAAACTGCGGCAGTTTTCCCTTATAAGTTGTTCATCCATAATATAAAGGGGTGTGCCAAAGTCCTTTGCAAGTATAGTGCAGTCGCACCCACCTATCTCCAAGTGTGATAGGGAGTTAATTTTCATTGTGCCGTGTAGTTTCATATTGTTTCACCCTCGTAGTCGTATTTATTTTTTATATCCTAGCAGAAGGTCTTCCCTATGTCAAGGAAAACTGATAGGATGCGATGGTATCCAGGGGGCTGTATAATGCGGTAGTAGCAATTTACTTTTATCCTGTACTAATGTATTATTATAAAATAAGCCCTGTCTAATGGAAGGAGTGGACATATTTGAGAGAAATATATTTTGATAACGCCGCAACCACCAGGCCCTTTGAAGAGGTTGTGCAGAGGATGGTTGAATGCCTTACGGTAGAATACGGCAACCCCTCTTCGCTGCATCGGAAAGGGATACAGGCGGAAAACATACTAAAGGAAAGCAGAAAGACGGTGGCTGGAGCCCTTGGGGTAAGGCCGGCAGAAATAATATTTACTTCCGGCGGTACCGAAGCTAACAATACTGCAATAAGAGGAATCGTCCGAAGCTATTCCAACAGGGGTAAACATATAATTTCCAGCAAGGCCGAGCACCCATCGGTATATATGACACTGGAGGACCTGAAAAAGGATGGGTACGAGGTTACCTATATAGATGTTGATGGATACGGGGTGATAAACCCGGATAAACTGGCCGATGCCATCAGGAAGGACACCATTCTGGTTACGCTGATGGCGGTGAATAATGAAACGGGGTGTGTGCAGCCCTTAGAGCAAATCGGGGAAATAGTAAGGAGGAAAAATCACCTAACTTTTTTCCACGCAGACTGCATCCAGGCATTCATGAAAATACCCATCGACGTGCAAAAAGCCGGTATCCACCTGGTTGCGCTTAGCGCCCATAAGTTTCACGGGCCAATGGGCGTGGGAGCGCTGTACTGCAAAAAGGGAATAAACCTAAGGGCATGGCAGACCGGCGGCGGTCAGGAGCTGGGTCTTCGCTCGGGTACCGAGAACTTGCCGGGGATAGCAGGGATGGGGAAGGCCGTTGAGGTTTTTGGAAGCCATTTCAGGGAGTACACCGAAAGGATGACCGTCCTTAAGGAACGCATGAGATATGATATAGGGGAAAGGATTGAAAATATTAGGTTTAATACTCCCGAAGGAGAAAGGGGCGCACCGCACATACTAAGCGTTTCCTTTAGAGGCGTCCGGGGGGAAGTACTGCTCCACGCCCTGGAAAAACACGGCATATACATATCCACCCGCTCTGCATGCTCTTCAAAACAAAGACAAGCGGGCGGTGTGACGGAGGCGATAGGTTTAAGCAGCGAAGAGGCGGAGGGTACTATCAGGATAAGCCTATGTCCCTTTAACACCGAAGAAGAGGTTGATATATTGGTTGACGCCTTAGCCACAGAGGTAGGGGCATTAAGAAAGCTGACCGGGAGGTGATACCATGGAGGAACTGATTCTGGTAAGATACGGGGAGGTAGCCCTAAAGGGCGGCAACAGGTCTTTTTTTATAAACCGGCTTGTAAGAAATATAAGCAACGCATTAAATGGTATAGAGCATCGAATAATAAAGGATCGGGGCAGAATACTGGTAGTGCTTCCGGAAGGCTCGCTAAAGCTTGCGGAGGCGGTAAACCGGCTCAAGAAAGTCTTTGGCATAGTATCGTTCAGCAGGGTGGTTAAGGTTGAAAAGGACCTGCACGTCATAAAGCAAAAGGCTCTGGAAATGGTGGAAAAGCAGCAGCCCGACACCTTCAAGGTGGAAAGCAGGAGGGCGGACAAGGCTTTCCCTATTAAATCTCCTGAAATATGCAGGCAGGTAGGCGCCTATATTCTGGAAAACAGCGAAAATATTCGGGTGGACGTACACCAACCGGAATTGCTGATAAACATAGAAATACGGGAAGGGGCATATATATTTGCCGGCCAGGAAAAGGGAAGTGGTGGGCTGCCCACTGGAACGGGTGGCAGGGGTTTATTGCTTCTGTCCGGCGGTATTGACAGCCCGGTGGCAGGCTGGATGGTTGCTAAAAGGGGAGTGGAGTTGGAGGCGGTACATTTTCACAGTTTCCCCTTTACCAGTGAGAGGGCCAAACAGAAGGTGATTGACATTGCAGAGGTGCTGGCTGGGTATATCGGCGGAATAAGGCTACACATGGTGTCCCTCACCGATATCCAGGGCAGCATAAACAGGCACTGCCCTGCGGAGCAGAGTACAATACTCACCCGGCGCTTTATGATGAGGATCGCAGAAAGAATTGCCGAAGAAACCAAGGCCCTCGCCCTGGTGACGGGAGAGAGCCTGGGCCAGGTCGCCAGCCAGACCCTTGAAAGCATATATGTGACAGACACATCTGTGGGCCTGCCAGTGTTCAGACCGCTTCTGGGTATGGATAAGGTTGAAATTATAGACAGGGCAAGGGAGATTGACACCTATGAGCTGTCAATACAGCCCTACGAGGACTGCTGTACACTATTTCTGCCCGAGCACCCCGAGACCAGGCCAAAGCTTGAAAAGATACTACAATCGGAGTCCCACCTGGAGGTTGAGCCTCTCATCAGACAGGCGGTAGAAACAAGGGAGATATTAAGCCTCTGATTGAGGACTGCCGCATTCCCCCGTTTTGCCCTGGAGAATAAGAAGCCCGTGGGACAGCGCCGGAAGAATTACCTCTAGATTTTCGGTTGCCCCCCTAGGACTGCCGGGCAGGTTTATTATAAGGGATTTGTTTCTTATGCCCGCGACCGCCCTTGACAGCACTGCCCTGGGGGTATGCTTAAGGCTAGCAAGCCTCATGGCTTCGGGTATCCCGGGCACCTGCCTTTCTATTACGGCCAGGGTTGCCTCCGGGGTGATATCCCTTTGGGAAAAGCCCGTCCCCCCGGTTGTCAGCACCAGGTCGATACCCTTATCATCCGTCATGTGTATTATTGCTTGGGATATCCTTTCCATATCATCCGGCACAATTTTATAACCGGCGACCCTGCCGCCTATTGTTTTGAGCAGCCTTTCTATCGCGGGACCGCTTGCATCATCCCTCTGCCCTGCGTATCCCTTGTCGCTTATAGTAATTATTCCTGCCGTGAACATTTATACACCTCCGATAATTGTTTAAGGAATCCAGAGTCCAAGAGAACCGTCCCCTTGGATTCTATACCTCCATTTAGTGGACAAATGCTTAATATTTTATTGTGCGCATATTGATTATATGATAAAATGTAACGCATAGTAAGCTTTATTATAAAAAAAGGAGGTATGTATAGTGAAGGAAAAGACACAAAGGCAAATCAGCTTCGCAGAAGTGCTGTTTGTTCTTCTGTTTCTGATTATTTCTCTTATGGCCACCATTATGCTCTTTGGCGGAGATCCGCATATACCAATCCTAGTGACCACAGTCGTAGCATCCATAGTCGCTATAAGGGCGGGGTATAAGTGGAAAGACGTTGAGGACGGAATCATTGACGGCATCAAAATGTCCATGCAAGCCATACTTATTCTTATGATTGTCGGTGCACTGATTGGTGTATGGATACTTGCCGGCGTTGTTCCTACGATGATTTTTTATGGGCTGAAGATACTCTCCCCGGGGATATTCCTTGTAGCAACCTGCCTGATTTGCTGTATAGTTTCATTGGCCACCGGTAGTTCCTGGACAACAGCAGGAACAGTGGGGGTAGCACTAATCGGTGTAGGTATGGGGCTTGGAATGCCGCTACCTATGGTTGCGGGGGCAATCATTTCGGGCGCGTACTTTGGTGATAAAATGTCGCCTCTGTCCGACACCACAAATCTGGCACCGGCCATGGCGGGTTCAGACCTGTTCGATCATGTTAAGCACATGATTTACACGACAGCCCCCAGCCTTGTAATTGCACTTATACTATACGGAATTCTTGGTGCCAGGTATGCGGGCAAGGAGCTGGACGTAGCTGGGATAAATGAGCTACTGGAAGGTTTGGCGGGGCAGTTTGCGATAAATCCGCTTCTGTTTATACCGCCGCTTATGGTCATACTCATGGTGGTATTCAAAGTTCCGGCGATACCGGGCCTTATCGGTGGCGTAATGCTGGGCGGCGTATTCGCTGCCATATTCCAGGGGTCGGGAATGGGTGCCATCATCGAGGCTGCACATTACGGCTTTGTTTCCGAGACCGGAATTATAGAAATAGATGAACTGCTAACCCGTGGCGGGCTGGACAGCATGATGTGGACTGTATCCCTTATTATGATCGCCATGTCCTTTGGCGGGGTGCTTGAAAGGACTGGAATGCTGAACGCATTGCTCGAAAAAGTACTTAAGGTTGTAAACAGTACAGGCTCCTTGGTGCTTGCAACGGTGCTTTCCTGCTTCTTTATTAACCTTACCTCCGGTGACCAGTATATGTCCTTAGTGGTGCCGGGAAGGATGTTCAAAGATGCATACGCTGAAAGGGGCCTGCATCCCAAGAACCTGTCAAGGGTGCTGGAGGATGCAGGAACGCTGTCGTCACCGCTTATTCCGTGGAATACATGTGGGGCTTTCATGTTTACGGCGTTGGGAGTACATCCCTTCGCATATCTGCCCTATGCGTTCCTCAACCTGCTTAACCCAGTAATGTCAGTAATCTACGGATATACGGGTATAACGATGGAAAAGCTGCCCGAAGCAGAAGCAGAAAAAACAGCATAAGTATAAATATAACTGCCTTCGTGGATGAAACCATGGAGGCAGTTTTTTTATCTAATCGACAACAGACGCCAGGGATTACCTTTAACAGGCAAAACAATACATTATTCTTTGAAGGGAAAAAGAATATATTGCAGAAATATTTAAAGTAAGGGAGGGATGAGGTGTGGAGCTTACTGCAAACATTACCGGCAACATACTCATATGCAGGGTTAAAGGAGAGCTTGACCATCATACCGCAGAGGAATTCAGAACCTTTGTGGACTACAACATGGAAAACAATCCAGTGAAGCACCTGTTGCTTGATTTGACCCATCTGTCCTTTATGGACAGTTCGGGGATAGGGGCCCTAATAGGCAGGTATAAGAAGGTGAGTTCGACTGGGGGACGGGTTATGGTGGTGAATGAAAACAAACAGGTATCCCGAGTGTTCGAGGTCTCGGGGATATATGAAATAATTAAATCTTACAGCAGTATAAGTAAAGCTATTAACGATATTTAGGGGGTGACATTAATGAACGCAAAGAACTATATGGTGCTAATAATACCCAGCAAGTCGCAGAACGAAGCCTTTGCCAGGGTTGCTACCGCCGCCTTTGCTGCGCAGCTTGACCCGACCATTGAGGAACTGGCGGACATCAAAACGGCGGTTTCGGAGGCGGTTACCAACTCCATAATACATGGATACGAGGACAGTGAGGGCGAGATTACAATAAAGTGCAGAATGGACGAGTATGGTGTGGAAATAGAAATAAGGGACGAGGGTAAGGGTATACAGGATGTGGAACAGGCCAGGCAGCCCCTTTATACCTCCAAACCGGAGCTGGAACGGTCGGGTATGGGCTTTACCGTGATGGAGACATTTATGGATGAGGTGGAGGTGTATTCCGAAAAAGAAAAGGGGACCGTTATACTCATGAGAAAAAAGTTCGCTTCACTGGCAAAGGAGCAAGGGGTTAGTGGTAATGAGGGATAGTAGCGAACTCTTCAGTCATGATATAACCCTGATGCTGATAAAAAAGGCCCAGCAGGGGGATAAGGAAGCGCAGTCTCTGCTTCTTAAAAACAATATAGGTCTTATAAAGAGCATAGTAAAGCGTTTCTTAAACAGGGGTTATGAATACGAGGACCTGTTCCAGCTTGGAAGCATAGGACTTCTTAAGGCGATAAAAAACTTTGACCCCGGGTACAACGTCAGATTTTCTACCTATGCCGTTCCAATGATTGCCGGTGAGATTAAGAGGTTCATAAGGGATGATGGCATTGTAAAGGTAAGCCGATCCCTTAAGGAATTAAACGGAAAAATACGCCAGGCAAAGGACAGACTTACAAAGGAAAACGGGAAAGAGCCCACCCTAAACGAGATTTCAGAGGAACTGGGCGTCCCGTCGGAGGACGTAGTAATGGCAATAGATGCGACTGCAGCACCCGAGTATCTTTATGATACAATTCACCAGGATGATGGCTCCCCGATATTTTTGATAGACAAGGTTGTCGCCGAGGAGGACAAAAGCGGTGAAATGCTTGACCGGCTAACGCTGAAGGAAATGATTCGCAAGCTTAAGCCCCGGGAAAGGCAGATAATAATGATGAGGTACTTTCAGGACAGGACCCAGACGCAAATTGCCCAGAAGCTGGGCATATCCCAGGTCCAGGTATCCCGGATTGAGAAACGGGTGTTGGATAAGATGCGCCAGTCCATGACCAAATAAAAAGAGGGACAGTTTTAGTCTCTTTTTTTATTTTTTGCGTTTTTAAGCGGGCAATCGCTTTTATCTGTCGCTTAAGCGGGCCAAGTCCGAAGATTCCGATTTTTGGATAGACATAAGATCCTTCGCTCCGCTCAGGATGACAACCGTTATGCTCAGGATGACACGCTGGGGGATTAAAGTTTTAAGTGCATTATATATATAAATGATGCAAACGGATAATACTAAAACCATGAACGGAGGGATTAATTTGACATTTAGCAAAAAAACCGTCCTTGGACTTATACTGCTGCTATTGGCGGTATTTGTAGTGTATTCTTGCATTATGGTGTTTGGGGCAAGACAAAGGAAGCCCGAGAGGGCAAAGCTTGTTATCCGGTGGTCGGAGGATAGAGCACAGGGTTACGGCTGAGAGCAGCGGTGTGATGTCAAGCAAAAATCGGAAAATACTTCAAAAGTTCGCTGCTAATAAGGAGGAATAGTATGAGAATGGAGTATCCGGGCTACGGCTTGCCGGTGGATACGAGGCCGGGAAGGCCTAAGCTGCGTCACAGGATGGACTACGAAAGCC
>JAAYJF010000021.1 GCA_012523075.1 Clostridiales bacterium
ACGGGGTGCCGTTTCTAAGCCTTCCCTCTGGGTACGTACTGCCGTACAGGCCACCACCCTTACCCTTCTTTTCACAAAGTGACAAAGAACCGTCCCCTGTCCCTATTTAGTCGCCCAGGGTTTTGCCTATCTTTATGGTCCGTGCAATCTGCGAAGGCACCGGCGGGCAGCCTTTGCAAAAAGGAAAGCCCTTGCTGTGCCTTGCGGTACAGTTGCCCACAACTACCACGATGCCATCCGGAACTCTACCACCGCTACTTCCCATACTGCCGTCCTGTCCGCTGCCGCATAACAGGTCTTCCCGCTCCAGGTCCCTGCCTATCCCTACCGTTACCGGAGGTCCATCGGCATACTCGTGGTGATGATAGCGGAAAAACTGAACCATGGCCGCGTGGCACGCGCTACATGCTCCCCTGTCCACCATCCTAGGGTTGGAATAGGACTGGTGCAGGTCGTGCTCGGAGGCCAGCACAAACCTCCTGGAGTAGTCCATGTAGTTTTCCGGGTACACCCGCAGGTCCTTTAATTCAAAACCCTTGTTCTCCCTTACCAGGTTAATATGGGGCACTGCATTAAATTTCATACCCATAAGCCTTAGGCACACCAGGTCTACGGCTACCGCACTGTGGCCGGCTACCACCACCCCAAGGTTTACCGGGGTGCCCCCGGAGGGCCCGAAGCCCTCCATCGCGATAAAGCCGTCGGCTACCGTATAGTCGGGGTAGCACACCTTGGCGAGGTCCATTATACCGTAGTCCAGGCATTTGCCCTTACTGCTGTCCGGTGGCTGCCGGTGTATCCGGTGCAGCCTTGTCTTATCCTTCTGATACATGCAGCCCTTTAGGTTTTTGATGCCCAGTGTGGCCCCGGTGTACATATGGGTTTTTATAACCGGCACCGAAATCAGTATGTCCACCTGGAAGGGCAGCCTGGACAACTTAAGGCTTTCCACCATAACCGGATCGGGTATGCTTACCTTCTCCACACCAAAATCGTCAAGACTGACGCATCGGACCCCTTCCTCCATACATACACCTAAAATCCCTGCGGACTTTAGCGCCTCCATACTGTCGGTACCCACTATGGAGCTATCCCCGACATATAGCTTGCCTACGTCCCTCTCCTTAAAGAACCGGATGAGGCCCCTTACCACTTCCGGGTGGGTGCAAATCCCGCTGGCGGCTGGGCCCTTGAACCCGGTGTTCACTTTCAGCAGAACCGATTTACCGGCGGCGTCCTCCTTAAATGCTTTTTTTATTGCCCCATAGGCCATTTCCGCCGGGTTGGTCCCTTTTATAACAAATACTTCCGAAGCCATGATTACATTCCCCCCAAGCCTACTGATTAGTCATGCCCTGCTAAACTGCATTGTCGGCATGTTCCTTACATAATCCTGCAAAAACACCTGTACGCCCCTGCCTTCTATCTTGCAGCGGTCTTCATACCGTTTCCAAGCTCATTAACCTGGTCCTGTATTTCCTTGGGCGGTGCCGGTGTAACCAGGCTGACAGCCACCAGCAGCACCATAGCGCAAACAAAGGCCACAAAAGTAAGGTGAAGCCACTTGTAGTAGCCCACGGCAAACCAGATGGCGGACCCAAGGAAGCCTCCTATAAGGCCGGCGATAGCCCCTTCACGGGTAGCCCGTTTCCAGTAAAGGCCAAGCACCACAACCGGTGCAAAGCTGGACAGTCCTCCCCAGGCCCACCAGTTCACCCACAGCACCCCTTCAAAGGGATTAAGGGCGATGTATATGGCGGCCGCTCCTATTATTATCGCCGAAATCCTGCCCACCATAAGTACCTCCTTGTCGGTTGCGTTTCCTCCTTTAAGCATCTTGTTGTAAAAGTCCTGACACACGGCAGTATTAGCTACGTGGAGCAGCGCATCCGACGAGGACATTACCGCCGCAAGTATGGCCGCAGTTACTATTCCCGCCAGGAAACTGGGAGTATAGGTCATTATCATCTGTATAAAGTTGGTGTTCGGGTCGGCGGACTGCGGAAACATAACAAGGCAGGCCATGTACATAAAAAACGTGCTAAACAAAAGGAACACGCCAGTGGTTCCTGCAATCATCGCGCCCTTTCTGGATTCGTCGGGATTTTTCATTCCCATAAACATCTGTACAAGCTGGGGCTGCCCCATATAGCCCAGCCAGCCGGCGGACAAAAGGCCTACTATTGTAATGGGGGCAATCCACGGGTTCATTAGTTTAGGATTAATGGCCTTCATGCCCTCAAACACTGCACCAAGCCCGCCGGTATGCGAAAAGGCTACAAACAAACCAGCCAGTACCGCAAATATCATCAGCATCCCCTGGACAAAATCGGTCCACGCAACCGCCAGCAGTCCCCCTGCCGAGGTGTAGGCTATTACAACAATCGCCCCCAGCACCACCGAAGCGGTATAGTCCCAACCCAGCACCGCCTGCAGCGTTGTTCCCGCCGCCATCAACTGGGAACTGAGGTATACGGTTATACTGATAAAAATAATAACTGCCGAAATTGCACGGATATGCTTTTTGTCCCCATCGTAATACCGGGCCTCCAGCAGGTCGATAAAGCTTCGTGCCTTTGTCATTAGCGTGAATTTGCTAACCCTTTTGGCCAGTACAAAGAAATTGATAAAGGGCGCAAAACCGGACGAAAAGGCTGTCCATATGGCACCAAAACCAGTGCTGGCAACCTGACCCACCCAGGCGATGAAAAGCCATCCGCTAAGTCCCGCTGCCTGGTGGGCGATGGCGGTAAGGTTAATACCAAAGGTCCTGCCCCCAATAAGAAAGTCCTCCGAGGTTTTAACCTTCCTTGACGCCCTGTAACCTATGTATAGCATAAGCGCCATATAGGTCAGCATAACAACAATAATTGTAATCATTTTAAGTCCTCCCTTAATAAAATACTTGCAATTTACCGGCGTCCCAGCCGTAACAGCAGCTGCTGTGGGACAAAGAACCGTCCCTTGTCCCTTTTTCCCGATGGGGACATTCATATGGGAAGTGTGAGGTGTGAAGAGGAAAGTGGGAGCTAGGGCAATCCTTCGAAGTAATGCTGAAATCCCACATCAACCTCCCACCTCTCACATCCCAATGCGGTATGTCCACATTCCTTATATTAAAAAAGAGGACCCATCTAATGAGTCCTCTTAGCTTTCTTTTTTATTTCTATAAAAGTACAGCGTCCCTACACCTTTACACGCGTTCGCGGTACTTTTCTAATCAAACTCCCATTAGGAAAGGTATTGCCTATTCTATTGCAGCACAAATAGCCGGCGTAATAATAGCCCCCGGCGTAATAATAATAGCTGTTAAGATGTCCTGCATTAGCCTTTCCTATTAGGTTTTCCATTATATGTCCTCCGCGTAATCTGACCTTTGTCTACGTATTGGTAGCAATTTTATCAGGTTAAATCTAAAAAGTCAACCGTATTGCACCAAATTTTGTATGGTAATAAACTCCACAGGGCTGTGCTTAAGCGAAATAGATAATCCATTTGTGTACAAAGTGTTAATAAAGTTACATAAAATATGTCATCCTTAAGGAGGAACGACTGAAGGGCCTTGATTTGCTTTCAGAAAGATTCTTAGCTTACGCTCAGAATGACAACTGTGTAAAGTCTTTGTAACGTTACATATAGGCTTTGAATAAACATTTGAAACGCTAAAAAGTGACAATTCGGGTACGTCCCTTTTTGTATTTTCGCGCCGTTCACCTGACTAACCCTTTATGACCGCTATTGTTTTAAGCCTCTTGACGGGCTGTATAAGGTCCAGCTGCTGGCCTATTACAAAATCTATGTCCTTGTAGGCAAATCTGCATTCCTCGGATAAGTCCCTTTTATTCTGTTTACCCAGTATTACGCCCTGCTCCTTAAGGTCAACCATGGTTCTTTCTACCGAAAA
>JAAYJF010000109.1 GCA_012523075.1 Clostridiales bacterium
AAAACGGTGTTCCCCTTAAAGGGACCATTGAAAAACTGGGTCTTGAATGGGATTTGTAATTAAAGTATATGTACCTATAATTGGACACCGATGCTGCGGTTCAGCCCGCACATCGGATTTTTGTGAGAATTTACGTTTGCAACCACTATACGGAACTGTTATCCTTATTATATTGGACAATCGGGAGGTGCGGCATGAAAACAATAAAAACAGATATTCTTGTAATAGGCGGAGGTCTGGCCGGTTTGGCAGCCGCCCTGGAGGCAAAAAACGAGAAAAACACCGTGACCATTGTATGCAAGAGCCTTGCGGGAAAAAGCGGTAATACGGTGGTTACCGGCTCCGCCATGGCACTGGCGCGTTATGATAACGACGGTGACAGCCCGGAGCTTTTATTCCGGGACGTTATGAAGTCCTCCCAGGGCATCAACGACGAAGGTATGGCGGAATATTTTGCGATTCATTCCGGAGAAGTCCTGGAAAAACTTTCAGGTTACGGCGTGGTTTTTAGGAGGACGGGGGACAGGTATATGACCAAAAGGCCGCCGGGTCACTCGGTTTTCCGGTCCTTTCCGGTAGATATCTCAAAGGTTCCATACAATGTGCGGGGGCTGTCCATTTCCCTCCCCCTATTTAAAAGCGCAGTGGAGAAGAATGTAAATATAATAAACAACACAATGGTTTACAAACTATTAAAAAGTGACGGCCGAGTATATGGTGCCCTGGCGATAAGCAAAAAAGACAGCGCGATAATTCGCTTCCTCGCAAAGGTAGTAATAATTGCTGCCGGAGGAGGTGCCAATATTTATTCCAAAACTGACAATACCGGGGATATAACCGGGGATTCCTACGCGCTTGCCCTTGATGCGGGGGCGGAATTAAGGGATATGGAATTCGTGCAGTATTATCCGACCATGATGTTTAAACCGATAAAGATATGCATTTCAAACCCTCTGTTCGGAGAAGGTGCCATTCTGAGTAACGTGCAAAATGAAAGATTTATGGAACACTACAGCACTATGGGTAATATGGCCACCAGAGACTCGATGGCCCTGGCAGTTTATTCTGAAATTAGGGCAGGACGGGGAGGTCCTGATTATGTTTACGTCGACTGTTCAGGGATTCCAGAAAACGTAATTGATGGAAAGTTTGCAGAGTTAAAAAAACTGCTTTCAAAAGGCAATATTGATATATTAAGGGATCGGATACCGGTGTCCCCGGCGGCCCACTTTTACCTGGGCGGAATAAAGGTTGCAAACGGCTGTGAAACGGGAGTACCCGGGCTGCTGGCCTGTGGAGAGGCTGTATGGGGGGTACACGGTGCAAACAGGTTATCTGGTAATTCTCTCACCGAAACGGTTGTTTTCGGTTTGCTGGCGGGCAGAAGAGCAGCCCAGGAGGTCCGGAAGGGGGTCAGTCCGGAGTATACCTGTAACTGTGAAGCAGAGCTGGGTTGTGATGAAAAACTGTATGAAACTATACAAAGGGACGGCGGCTGCGACGTAGCCGGTATTAAGAAAAGACTGAGAAAAATAATGTGGGACAATGCGGCGGTAGTAAGGAACGCGAATGGCTTAAAGAATGCCCGGGAAGCGATTAAAGACCTTAAGGAAAAAATTGAGGATTGCCGTATAGGGGACATGACGGATAGAATGAGGTATGAGGAGACAAGAAACCTTATACGAGTGTCCGAGATGGTGACAGAGGGTGCCCTGGCAAGGCGTGAGAGTAGAGGAGCCCATTACCGGGAGGACTATCCCGGAAAAGATAAAAAATTTGAGGGTAATTTTGTCTATAAAATGAAAAACGACAGGATTGAAATGGTATTTGATCATAAGTAGACAATACCCCTAGACTTTTTGGATATATCCTAATTAAAAGAGCGAGCGAAGAAATTCTGATGTCGGGCTTGCTCTTTTTGATGCAGAAAATCAAGTGGTAATTCGGGAAAGGCCTCCACCTGTGTAAAATTTTACAACGGGATCTCCAACGTTTGAAAATAATGTCAATAACTTGTCAGGCGGACAAATGAACGGTATAATAAATTCGAAATAAGGAGTTATGTATTCACATAGTGAATAACATAAAAACTACACTAAGGAGGTCATTGATCTTGAAAAGAACACTTTCCCTCATTTTAGTAGGAGTAATGCTGATTTTTGCGGTAGCAGGATGCGGTTCAACCCCGGCACCGGAGGGGTCTTCGAATGATGAAGGCGAGGCTCCAAAGGGTCCGCAGCTTAGCATGATTCGTATCGGTACGGCCAGCATGACAGGTAACTCCTATGTACAGGGTAGTGCCATTGCCCAGATGATAACCGAGAAGGTCGAAGGTATTAATTCTGCGGCCCAGGCGACCGGCGGGTCCGGCGACAACTGCTATCTGCTTGATGAAGACGAAATCGAACTAGGTTTTATACAGTCGGCAACAGCCAAACAGGCCGTTACCGGGACTGGTAGCTTTGATGGCCAGAAGATTGAATCATTGAGAGGCGTTGGAGTTGTTGTTGTAAATGCGTTCCATATTATTGTTAACACCAAGTCCGGTATAGAGAAGCCGAGCGACCTCAGAGGCAAGAAGGTCGGCGTTGCAACCATGGGTGGCGGCGTTGAGGTTAACGCAAATATCGTACTGGGTGAATTCGGCATTGCCGAGGACGAATACGAGCACATATACAGCACCATGGGCGAAGCCCTTGAGATGGTGAAACTGGGTCAGGTGGACGCGGTTATTTACGCAACATCAATAGGCAATGCAAACGTATACGATACGCTTAGCAACGGCACCTGCACACTGCTGTCATTGCCCCAGGAGGAAATAGACAGAATCACAAGCAAAAGAGATGAGTTTGGTCCTTCAGTTATACCCGGTGGAAGTTACCCCGATGTACCCGATGACGTACTGGCAATTTCCGGATCAATGCTACTTCTTACACGGGAAAACATAGACGAGGAGACAATTTATACTGTCACAAAGGGGCTTTTCGAAAACAACGATTACCTTGTGGCACAGAATGCTTCTCTAGCTGACACAATACCTGAGAATGCAATGGTGGGCATGTGCGTTCCTTTGCATCCTGGTGCCGAGAGATATCTAAAGGAAATCGGTGCCTTAGAATAGCATTCTGACCAGCTTTTTAATAGGGCCGCGGCCAAAAGTCAATAGGTGCGCGGTCCTATGTATCGAGAAATAGATATGAATTAATATCTATCAGCCGACGAGAGGAGCAAGTAAGATGAAAGAGAAAAAACTGCAGCATCGTGATACGCCTATAGAGGATACATCCAAGGAAATAGAGGATATAACCGATTTGCAGGGTATAACGGCCGAGCAGGCGGCACAGCTAGACGACGATGAGTTAGAGAGCATTGCATCTAAAAAGAAGAAAAAGACAAAGCGCAGAAAGTTCGAAGGCCAGCTAAAAACTATAATTACAATACTAACCGTTTGTATGTCGGCCTATCATCTGTATACCTCGATTTTTGTAATAAACCCTTTGCAGCACAGGGCAATACATCTTCTATTTGTTATGGTGCTTGTTTTTATTCTGTATCCCGCTACTCCAAAATCCCCTACCCATAGGCCAAGCGTAGTTGACTGGGGGCTTGTGGCACTAACCATTGCCGTGTTTGCAAATTTGCTTATTCGCTTTCCGGCACTGGCAAGGGCAGGTGGCAGGGGAAACACAACCGATTTGATTTGTGGTGTCATAATAGTACTATTGGTCCTTGAGCTTGCCCGTCGAGTGGTAGGTCTCATTCTTCCATGCATGGCATTATTCATGATTGGATACGGTTTTTTGGGATATCTTGTGCCGGGTCCGTTGCATCACGCAGGATTTAAATGGAACAGGATTGTTCAGCACCTGACTCTAACAACCGAGGGTGTATTTGGGCAGATTTTAAGCGTTTCCGCCTCCTTTATTTACCTGTTTATATTATTCGGTGCTTTCCTAAGTGTAACCGGTATGGCGGGAGTATTTAACGATATGGCGCTATCAATTGCTGGCTCCCGACGTGGAGGCCCTGCAAAGGTGTCTGTCCTGGCCAGCGGTCTTATGGGAAGCGTCAGTGGCTCCGCTTCTGCCAACGTTGTTACAACAGGCTCGTTTACAATTCCGCTTATGAGGAAGATGGGCTACAGGGATTACTTCGCCAGCGCGGTAGAAGCAGCGGCATCCACTGGAGGACAGATTATGCCGCCGGTTATGGGTGCGGCAGCTTTCCTTATCGCGGATTCGCTTGGCATTCCGTTTCTTACAGTAATCCGTGCTGCATTTCTACCTGCAGTGCTTTATTACTACAGCATCTGGCATATGGTTGACCTGCGGGCACGCAAAGAAAATATTCAGGGTTTGAGCAAGGATGAACTACCCAATTTAAAAGAACTCCTTATTAAGCGTGGTCATTTGCTTATTCCCCTTGTAGGAATAATCTATATGCTGGTTAGCGGCTATAACGCAATTACCGCTGCGGTTATGGGTATAGTCCTGTCAATAGTGTCCAGCTTTTTGAAACGTGATACGTGGATTAAGCCGATTGAACTAATAAATGCCATGCAAGCGGGTGCACTGAGCGCGCTGCCGGTAGCGACGGCCTGCGCCGTAATCGGCATTCTGGTCGGAATAATCTCACTGACCGGAGCAATACTTGCGGCCAGTGCTGCGGTTTTGAAAATGAGTGGTGGAATACTTTTTGTAACGCTAATAATGACAATGCTTACTGCTACAATGCTGGGCATGGGAATGCCCACCACGGCCTGCTACATTATTACAAGCACAGTGGCGGCGCCAAGTATAATTCAGCTTGGGGTGCCGGCCCTGGCAGCCCACCTGTTCGTTTTCTATTATGGAATTCTTTCAGCCATCACGCCGCCGGTTGCAAGTGCAGCCTATACGGCAGCCGGGCTTTCAGGGGCAGGCCCCAACAAGGTTGGGTTTGCGGCAGTGAGACTGGCAATAGCAGGATGGATTGTACCTTTCATGTTTGTGTACAGCAGCGAATTGCTGATGCCAGAGGGGCTCAATTTCTTAATACTGATAAGAGTAGCTATAACATCGGTTATAGGTATTGCAGGTCTAGGCTGGTGCATGGAGGGGTATTGCCGCAGGAAGCTTAATGTGATTGAACGGCTTATTTGTATAGTAGGCGCAATATTATTGATAGACAGCGGCTTTGTAACAGATATAGTAGGCCTGGCTTGTGTAGGAGGCATATATCTTATGCAGCGCAATTACGAGCGCAAACACCCGGCTGAGGTTAAACCGGTTTAGCTAAACAAAACAATTGGATAGGAGAACGAAGCATTATGACAAAACCAAACAAAATACTGGTCACGCTACCCTTCCCAAAGGAAATGATTACGTCTTTCGATGCTTGCGTTAAGCGTATGGAAGGCTTGGGATACGAGGTTGTACTAGACTCCAGAGCAAGGGCACTTAAAGAGGACGAACTCCTTGAATATGCTCCGGAGCTTGTCGCCGATATCTGCTCCACCGATGCATGGACAAGAAAAGCCCTGGAGGCGGCTCCCAACTTGAAGGTTATCTCCAGGATGGGCGTGGGCTATGACTCGATTGACGTACCCGCCGCTACAGAAAAAGGCGTTGGCGTAACCATAACGGTGGCAGCCAATGCACCCGACGTTGCCGAGTACGCTTTTACGATGATGCTGGCCCTTTCGAGGAAGCTCAAGGAAGCGGACAAGCTGGTAAGGGGCGGCGAGTGGAAAAAGGTATTCAGCCACTCACTCTACAACAAGACATTGGGTATCATAGGCCTTGGCAACATAGGCAAGCGGGTTGCTAAACTGACCTGTGGTTTCGACATGAAGATAATAGCCTATGACCAGTACAAGGACGAGGCATATGCAAGGGAAAATGGAATCATGTATTGTTCGCTGGAGGACCTTGTAAAGGAGAGCGATATAATTTCCATTCATGCCCCCTTGATGGAGGAAACAAAGGGTCTTATATCCGAGGCTCAATTTGACATGATGAAGCCCACGACAATAGTGATAAACTGTGCCCGCGGCGGCATAGTTGACGAGGAGGCCCTTTACCAGGCACTAAAAGACGGCAAAATAATGGATGCCGGGCTGGACGTGTTCGAGGACGAGCCGGTCAAAATGGACAATCCGCTTCTTACCCTTGACAACGTAATAGTTTCTCCCCATACAGCGGGCATGACACGGGAGGGCAGGAGCCATCTTGTTGAGATTGCGTTCCAAAACGCAATTGACGTAATTGAAGGAAAGGCTCCAAGGGGCCTTGTTAACCCTGAAATATTCAAATAATGTTAACGCATTGGGAGGAGAAAAATGACTACAAATTTACTGACAAAGGCCAAAAAAGGCGAGACCGCACTAGGGATTTATATTGGAGACACCGGTGTGGCGGTTGCGGAGATAGCTGCAATCGCGGGATTTGACTACATGCGGATTGACAGCGAGCACGCCCTTGTTAATCCGTCCAAGCTGGCAGACACAATCCGTGTTGCCAATGCTTACGACGTTCCCACCCTGGTAAGGGTTTCCACGTTGGAGGAAATGACAAAACTCCTTGACTTTGGCGCAACCGGGATTCTGGTACCCGACATCCGTACAAAAGAAGATGCCCAGGCGGCCGTTGACACATGTAAATACTATCCCGTGGGCAAGCGGGGAGTTAACCGTTCTTCGCGCTGTGGAAAGTATGGTGCCATGTCCCTTGATGATTATCTTAAGTTCAGTGAGGAGAACGTTTGCCTTTGCGTACAGATAGAAAGCCAGGAAGGAATAGACAACATGGACGAAATTTTGTCTGTGGAAGGCATAGACCTGGTGGCAACCGGTAGGCAGGACCTTGCTCAGGACTTTGGACTTGTGGGGCAGACAAATCATCCCAGGGTGGAGGAAGCCGAAGATTATATTATAAAGAAAGCCCTGGAATACGGCAAGTATCCACTTATTACCGCCACCAGCCCCAAAAAGTATGAAGAGCTAAAAGCAAAAGGGGTATTGTTAATGACCGCGTGTTTCGATACCCAGTTTATACTGAAGGCCTTCAAAGAGCATCTTGCCGGCTACAAGAAATAAGCAAAAGAATCCCGGCTTGGGTAAAACAGGCCGGGGCCCTGGATTACAAGTAACAGGAAACAATCTATGCAAAAAAAGGAGGGCTGATTGTGCCCGGAATGACTATAGCTGAAAAGATTTTATCCGAACACAGCGGGAAAGAGGCCCGCGCGGGCGATATAGTTTTCTGCGACGTGGATTTTATGGTGGTACCGGACTCCACCGGGATTTTTACGGTACGTTCTTTCAAGGAAATGGAAGGCAAAAAAGTCTGCGACCCCAACAAGATCATGTTTGTATTTGACCACTGCTCGCCGCCGCCCAACCAACACATCGCCAATATGCAGAAATATGAGAGGGACTTCGTGCTCTCGCAGGGTGTCATACTTGCCGAGGGGGGCGAAGGGGTTTGCCATCAGCTGGCGGTGGAAAAGGGTTATGCCAGTGCCGGAAAACTAGTTGTAGGAGCCGATTCCCATACCTGCACCTACGGTGCGGTGGGTGCCTTTGCCACCGGTGTTGGCGCAACGGATATGGCCGCCACAATGATAAGCGGCAAGAACTGGTTCAAAGTACCCGAAACAATCAGGGTAAATTTAAAGAATGACCTGCCAGCAGGATGCACGGCAAAGGATATAATACTTACCGTCATTGGCAAAATTGGTGCCGAAGGGGGTAACTACAAGGCCTTCGAATTTTATGGCGACTATTTTGAAAAGTGTACCCTGGATGATCGAATGACAATAGCCAATATGGTTGTGGAAATGGGCGGCAAGACTGGGTTTACGTGCTTTAGTGGGCTGGGCATACAGGCCGATGAGGATGCGGTATACTGCGAAACGGTTGAGATAGACCTTGCGGAAGTGGTGCCCTGCGTTGCAAAGCCGCACACGGTGGACAACTGGGCACCGGTATCCGAGGTGGCGGGTAAACCTATCAATTACGCATTTATTGGGAGTTGCACCAACGGACGGTTTGAGGACCTTAAGGCTGCGGCAGATATACTGCGCGGCGGGAAACTGGCCCGAGGAGTACGGTTGCTGGTAGTGCCCGCTTCCAAGGATATCCTGCTTAGGGCTGCCGATGAAGGCGTGTTAAAGGACCTGGTGGATGCCGGGGCGGCTGTGTTTACTCCAAGCTGTGCCGCCTGCGTGGGAACCCACGGCGGGGTACCGGCGGACGGGGAGACTGTGCTTTCCACCACAAACAGGAACTTCAAGGGACGCATGGGCAACCCCAATGCGGATATTTACCTGGTCAGCCCAATGACCCTGGCCGCATCATGCCTTACCGGAGTTATAACGGATCCCAGACCTTATGTAAAGGAGTAAACAATATGGAGATTAAAGATAAAGTTATAAAGTACGGTAACGATATCAATACAGATTTGATAATCGCCGGCAAATACACAAAGACGCTATCAAACGAAGAGCTGGCGGTCCACGCAATGGAGGACCTGGACGTCCATTTCACAAAGAAAGTAAAAGGCGCTTCCATAGTCGTTGCTGGCAGCTATTTCGGTTGCGGCTCCTCCCGGGAGGCTGCCCCGGTGGCACTGCGTGCAGCCGGTGTTTCTTGTGTTTTCGCAAAGTCATTTGCCAGGATTTTTTTCAGGAACGCTGTTAACGTAGGCTTGCCGATAGTTGAATGCGATACTGATCGGATAAACGATGGGGACACACTGCGGTATGTATTGGGCAGCAGTGAGGTAATAAACGAGACAACGGGGGAGAGCATTCCCGTTAATCCGTTGCCGGAAATAATGGTGAAAATATTCCAGACCGGCGGCCTGGTTCAGTACTTCAGGGAAACCGGCGGTTACTAAATCCCCAGTGCCGGCGGTACCGAAACGATTGTACAACAAAAGAGAAGGAAGTGTGCATCCGTGGGAAAAACATTTGCTGAAAAGATACTAAGCCGCTGTGCGGGGTACGATGTGACGGTGGGCGATATAGTCTTTGCAAAACCGGACTTTTGTATAAGCCACGAGAACGCGTCGGCGATATGTGCCACATTCAAAAAGATAGGCGTGGACAATGTGTTTGACCCTGACAAAATAGTGCTTACCTTTGACCATACGGTTCCGGCAAGCACAATAGCATACGCCAATGCCCACAGGGTGGTAAGGAAGTTTGCCAAGGAGCAGGGTATAGAGAACTTTTACGATATGAACAAATACGGCGGGGTGTGTCACCAGATTATGTGCCAGGAGGGCTTCTCAGCCCCAGGCCTTGTAATAATAGGCTCGGACAGCCATACCTGTACCTCCGGTGCCATGGGTGCCTTCGCTGTTGGAGTTGGACGTACCGAGATGGCTGGGGTCTGGGCCACAGGGGAACTATGGCTTAAGGTCCCCGATGCAATAAGTATAGAGGTTACCGGGGACTTCCAGCCGGGAGTTGGTGCAAAGGACCTTATACTTAGAATAATAGGCGATATGAGGGCCGATGGTGCCGATTACTGCTCGGTAGAGTTTTACGGCGACGGTATAGAAAACATGTCCATTGCCGACCGGATGACCATATGCAACATGTGTGTGGAAATGGGTGCCAAAAACGCAGTGTGCAAGCCGGATGATAAAGTACGTGCAGCCTTAGAGGGAAAAGCCAAGTCGGACAAATGGGAGATGGTATGGGCGGACGATGACGCAGAGTACCTGGCATCCTACAGATACAGCCTTGAAGATATTGCCCCCGCGGTGGCAAAACCCCATACTGTAGACAATTATGCTACCATATCTGAGGCTACCGGCATAAAAATCGACCAGGCGCTTATAGGTACCTGCACCAACGGCCGGTTGGAGGACCTGCGTGCTGCCGCGGAAGTTTTAAAGGGCAGGCGGGTGAAGGTGCGTACTATGATAACCCCTGCATCGGTGGAGGTTTACCGCCAGGCTCTGAAGGAGGGCATTCTGGAAACACTGCTGCTCTCCGGGTGCACCATAACTCCCCCAGGATGCGGTGCATGTATAGGGCTATCTTCCGGTGTTTTGGGAGACCACGAGACCTGCATATCAACTGCCAACAGGAACTTTAAGGGCAGGATGGGAAGCAAGGAAGGATTCATATACCTAGCAAGTCCTATGACTGCAGCCTGGTCCGCACTGCATGGTGAAATACGCGACCCGAGAGAGCACTTTGAAAGTGCGTCTGACAAAGCAGGAGGTGGGCAGGCATGAGAATACAGGGCAGAGTATGGAAATACGGTGATGATATAAACACCGATTACATTTTCCCGGGGGTTCATACTTACGTCTTGATGAGCGACGAGGAGATGGGTACCCATGCAATGGAGGGCATAGACACGGATTTTACCAAAAACGCGGTAAAAGGCGACATAATAGTCGCCGGTAAAAACTGGGGCTGTGGTTCGTCCCGTGAGCAGGCGGTAAAATGCCTGAAAGCCAGGGGGATAGGTGCCCTTGTGGTGGTGAGTGCCGCACGCATATTCTACCGAAACGCGATTAACGAGGGCTTTCCGGTGGTAATATGCCCCGAGGCGGTGGAGACAACCCAGCCCGGGGAGCAAATATCCATAGACTTTGACAAAGGACAGATAACAAATGCAAAGGGTGTGTATTCATTCAAACCCTATTCCGAGCACATTCAATCACTCATGCAGTGCGGAGGCTTGCTTCCATATATAAGACAGTCGCTTGCGGAATAAGGCTGTAAATAAACCCTGGAAAATATTAGAGATTAGGGAGGAAGTATGACAATGAGGAAAACCACCAAACTAAAGGAACTGCTGTACGCAAAAGAAATACTAGTAATGCCGGGTAACTATGACTGCCTGTCGGCAATGATGATTGAAAGAGCCGGCTTTAAAGCTACCCAGTGTTCCGGCTATGGCTTTGCAGCATGCCTGCTGGGCAAGCCCGACCAGGGTATAATGACATTTACAGAGGTAGTCAACCACACCCGTAACATCGTAAAAAGTGTCGATATTCCCGTTATGGCGGATGGTGATACCGGTTACGGCAACGTGGTAAACGTTGTGCGTACCGTTCAGGAATTCGAAGACTGCGGCTGCGCAGGGGTTAACCTTGAGGACCAGGTTTGGCCAAAGAGATGTGGACACATGTCCGGTAAAGAAGTTATTCCGATGGAGGAAATGGTTCAGAAAATAAAAGCCGC
>JAAYJF010000130.1 GCA_012523075.1 Clostridiales bacterium
GGCGGCGGCTTGGCACTTAAGGACAGCGTGAAGCAGGTTTTCAGGCGTCTTGATAAGCGGTAAGCGGAGATATTTGAAACGATAGAAATACTGGACCCATGATTTGTTATTGTAATACCATTAATGCGTTTTATATGGTTCTTATCAAAATTCTTAAGGGGGATAAAAACATGACAAAGAAACATATTGCAAAGGTCTATCCTGTGTTAATACTGGTATTAACCAGTTTAATACTGGGAGGCTGCAGCCAACCGGCCGGCGGCGATGAAGTACAAATGGAGGAATGGAGCATTACCGTTGAGGTGGTCGGTGGAGAGACAATCCAGTTTACAAATGAGGATGCTCTGAAAATAGGCCCGGTTGAAGTGACAATCGCCGAAAAGGATAAGGACACTACCAAGGAAGAGGAGCAATGGACCGGAGTTTTACTTAAGGACATACTGGAATATGCCGGTGTCACCGAGTTTTCGGTTGTATCGGTGGAAGCCTCCGATGGTTATGCTAGGGAATATGACCCTGACCTGGTCAACAGTGAAGGCACAGCCCTGGGCTGGTGCCGTAACGGCGAGCTTTTGGGCGAGGAGGACGGTTTTGTAAAACTGGTTGTTGACGGCAAAGGCAAAAACTGGCAGATTAAACAGGTAGCAAAGATAGTAGTTATTCCATAAACAAATCCATGGGGAAAAAAATGACGGCGGTAGGATTGGTTGCGGCCCCGTTTTTACTTATGTTCGTATCCCTTTTTATAGGCAGGTATCCGCTGTCTATGGGAGAGGTTTTAAGCGTCTTGGGTACAAAGGCCGGGCTTCCCGGCCCTAGCCCCCTTACCATACATATGAACGTGGTATGGGATATACGCCTTCCCCGGGCGATTCTGGGGGCCCTTGTGGGAGGCAGCCTAGCGGTAAGCGGGGCAGCCTTCCAAGGGCTCTTCAGAAATCCTCTTGTAAGTTCCGGTGTGCTGGGGGTAAGCGCCGGTGCAGGTTTCGGGGCATCATTGGCAATCATCCTGTTTGGTAGTGATACTTTTTACGTTTATGTCTTTGCCTTTTGTTTCGGAATCCTTGCAGTGGTTTTAAGCTATGTAATAGGCACCAATTATACTTCCACTCCCACCATTATGCTGGTACTGGGCGGGGTGGTGGTTTCATCCATATTCTCATCCCTGGTGTCGCTTCTTAAATATATAGCCGACCCCTATGAGCAGCTGCCCAGCATAGTTTTCTGGCTAATGGGCAGTATGGCATCGGCGAGATTTAAGGATATAGCCATTTCAGCCATACCAATGGGAGTGGGAATGGCAGGGCTTGTTGCCATGCGGTGGCGGCTTAACATCCTTTCAATGGACGACAGGGAAGCCCAGGCGCTGGGTGTCAATGTAATATTCGTAAAGGGTCTTGCCATACTGTTTGCAACTCTTGCCACCGCCGGTGCGGTATGTGTAAGCGGGGTAATAGGTTGGGTGGGCCTTGTGGTGCCCCATATGGGAAGGATGCTGGTAGGGAACGATAATACGGTTCTTGTGCCCACAAGCCTGTCCATCGGAGCGGGTTACCTAATAATTGTGGATAATGTAGCAAGAACCCTTACGGGCTCGGAGATACCGTTAGGAATACTGACTTCTATAATTGGGGCACCGTTTTTTGTATATCTCCTCAAAAAAACCAAGGGACGGGGATGGTAGAGAATGTCAATAATAGAGGCCCGGAAAGCGTCCTTTTCCTACGGAGAGTTGAAGGTATTGGAAAACATTGACTTAAAAGTAGAAGAGGGGGAAATATTCTGTTTGTTCGGCCCAAACGGCTGCGGCAAGACCACCTTCATCCAGTGCCTGCTGGGTATACTCAAAACCAGTAGCGGCACCATAAGGCTGCGGGGAAGGGATATAAGAGGCATGAAGACGGCGGAAATAGCCAGGGAGCTGGCGTACATACCGCAGGTCCATGAAAAGCCATTTCCCTACAAAGTAATGGACGTGGTGCTTATGGGCAGGGTATCCTATACCGGCCTGTTTTCACTTCCAAAAAAAGAAGACAGAAAAACCGCCGAGGAGGCGTTGAAAAGGGTGGGGATGCTGGCTTTCAAGGATAAACCCTATACGCAATTAAGTGGCGGCGAGACGCAGCTTGTTATGGTGGCAAGGGCCCTGGCGCAGCAAACACCGGTACTTGTAATGGATGAGCCGACGGCTCATCTTGACTTCAGGAACGAACTTGTATTTTTGGAAACAATAGTACGCCTTGTTAAGGACACTAAAATTACAGTGGTTATGGCGACTCATTTCCCCAACCACGCCTTTTATTTTGAAAATTCCAATATTGCGTCACGGGTCGCCCTTATGAACGAAAGGATGTTCTATGCCCAGGGCAGTCCCGACGATGTGCTGACCGAGCGCAATATGTATGACATATTTAGAATAAAGTCAAAGCTTATATCCCATAAGTGGGAGGAGGGAAGCCTAAAGCAGATCCTCCCGATAAAGACCTATGTTTAGTATTGATAAAGGGGGAGTTCTATGAAAGGCTATTGCAGCAGGCTGGTAATTGGTATAATCCTGCTATCGCTAATCCTGTCCGGCTGCGGACAAACCGGCACACAGCAAACATCAGAAACGCCGGAGGACGTGCCCGGCTTTTATATGACCGATAGTTTCGGCAGGGAGGTTTTTGTACCGGATGAGGTGGAAAACATCGCCTGCCTGTATTCCTTTGCAGGCTATGCGGTAAGCCTTCTGGGCAGGGGCGATGACCTTGTGGCGGTACCCGACGGCCTGCAGAGGGATGTGATGCTTGTGGAAATGATACCGCAGGTAGGGCAAGCGGCGGTGCCCAGGAAGTCCGGCAAAATAAACATTGAAGAGCTTTTAAGGCAGGACCCGGATTTGGTTATTATAAGGGGTGATACCGCCAGGGACCAAAAGGAAGTAGAACAGCTTGATAGAGCGGGCCTTAACTATATAGTGGTTGAATACACAAACATTAAGGAGCAGCAGCAGGCCATATCCATAATAGGGGAGGCCATAGGCCGAAAAGGTCAGGCCGATGCCTTCAATGAATATTATAACGGCATAATCCAAAGGGTAGGCGATGTGGTGGACAGCATCCCCGAGGATGGGCGGGCCAGAATGTACCATTCGGAAAACCAGGCCTTAAGGACCACGCACAGCAGTACGCTCCCCGCCGACTGGTCAAAGGCTGCGGGAGTTGTCAGCGTATCGGTGGGCGAAGAGTTAAACCTTGTAAACAACGACTACTACGCTTCGCTGGAGCAGGTGCTTTTGTGGAACCCGGAGGTTATTATCGCCAACGAGAATTCCGCGGTGAAGTATATACTTGGAAACCCCCAGTGGTCGGGGATAAAGGCTGTACAGGATAAAAGGGTATACCAGCTGCCCCAGGGCATATCCCGCTGGGGTCACCCGGGTTCGGTGGAAACGCCGCTGGCAATCCTGTGGACGGCAAAGACGGTGTACCCGGAAATTTTCGGGCATATCGATATGGAAAAAGAGGTTGAATACTTTTACAGGGAATTCTTCGGTTACCAGCTCTCGCCGGAGATGATACAGCAAATCTTGAGCGGTGAGGGCCTGCGAAAACCCAAAGGGGAGGTGTAGCATTGAAGATACTGGTATGTATAGACGATACAGACAGCCTGGATAGCAGGGGCACCGGTGCCCTTGCGCTGGAAATTTCGCAGAGGATACTGGAAAAAGGGTGGGGGTCTCCCAAGTTCATATCCCGGCACCAGCTTTACGTGCATGAGGATATACCCTATACGTCCCATAACAGTGCCATGTGCTTTGAGGTGGACGGTGTCCAGGCAGAAAACTTAAAGAACATAAGAGACCTTTGCATAGATTACCTAGAAAGGGAAAGTGCCCAAGGTTCCGACCCGGGGCTTTGTATTGTGGAATTGGATAGGCTGACCGACAGGGAAGGGCTTATTGGGTTTGGTAAAAAGGCCAAGGAAAATGTACTTACAAAAAAAGATGCCTACGGCATGGCGTTAAAACTGGGCGTGCATTTAAGCGAGCACGGCGGTACCGGCGGCGGAGTGATAGGTGCCCTGGCCGGGGCGGGCTTAAGGCTATATGGGGACGACGGGCGTATAAAGGGTAAATATTTTGTCGGGCGCCAGGGAGAAGTGATGACTGCGGAAGAGATACTGCAAAGTACAAATATTGACGAGATTAGGGAGGAAAACGGCAAGGCCCTTGGAGGACAGGAAAGGATAGTGCTGGGCGAAAAGGTTAAGGCAGTGCTGATGGAGGGTAAGGTAATGCTGCTGGTTGAAAGGACGGAAGGGGCCCTGCGGGATCGGGCGGAATGGATAAATTTACCCAAGTCCAAAATCAGGAAGTATTAGGCCCTATTAATACGATACAGGGGAGTGACGGCGATGGCCTTTAGGAAGTTTTTATCCCGCTTTACAATGTTCGACCTGGTGGTTATAGCCATGATGGCGTCGCTAGGGATAGCCATAAAACCGGTGGTGGTGCCGCTGGCTCATATTATTACAGGTCCATTGTACATACCGGGGGGAGTTATTGCCGGGGGCTTTTACATGATGTGGATAGTACTGGGCGCAGGAATGGTGGGGCGCTTGGGCACAGCAACCCTTATTTCGGTTGTCCAGGCAATAATGGTAATCTCAATGGGGATATTTGGGACCCACGGTATTATGAGCCTTATGACCTATGTATTGCCGGGGCTTGCCGTGGACCTGGTGCTTTTTGTTTCACGGCACCGGGGCTGCTGCCTGGGCTGCTGTTTTGTTTCGGGGATAGCGGCCAACATCGCCGGTACTTTTTTGGTAAACCTTGTGTTTTTCAGGCTGCCCTTAATACCCCTTATCCTTAGCCTTAGTAGTGCGGCGTTATCGGGAGGCTTGGGCGGCGTTATAGCTTACAGCGTGATAAAACAGTTTAGGAAATTTAATATAGGAAACCTTGGGGCTTAGGGAGGTGCATGGAATGAAAAAGAGAATACTTATTGGCGGCCCTGTGCTTATAATTCTGGTGTTTTTGCTGGCAGCGTGCCAGTCGATGCCTGCGGGCACCGAAGCCTTTGGGGGCTTTGTTCCGGCCTTTGAAGTAACCGGCGACGTGGAGCAGCCCCTTATGCTAAAAGACCTTGAAGAATTCACGCAGTCCAGGGTGCAATTGGAAAGGAGCACGGGCAAGACAGTAAGCCTTGGCGAGATACTGGAAAAGGCGGTGCCGGCATCAAAGGATTACAGCGTTCTGCTTATAGGGGACGACGGTCTTACGGCGGAGATGGAGGGCGCAAGCACTGCCGACTGTCATATAACCTTTTCGGAAGAAAACGCCTGGGAGGCAATAAACCCAAAGCATCCGGTCAGCAGCAACATAAAAAGGATAAAGGAGATAGTGGTGGTTTCGGATAAAGAAAGTACTTCCTTCGGTCTTAATATCATTAATACTATGGGCAACTTGGATCATATTACACCCGGCGGGCTGTATAAAACTCCTATGCTTGACCTTCCAATGTTTGAGGGCCGGTCAACCATAGAGCATGACGGCAGGGAAAACTGGGCCAGCATATATACCCGTAGGAAAATGATGTCCCTTGGTGACATTCCATGCCTCTTGGAAGCAGAAAGGCCCATGGCGGTGGCCCGGGACGGCAGCCAGGGCTTTATTGACTGCGATGGGTACCTGGAGCTTAGGGGAAACAGCATTGATTACCTGGCCCCCAACCTTAAGGACAGGATTGAAGACGTGGTGGGGATTGTAACCGACCCGCCCGGGGCGAGCAACATGGATACCTATAACGATACGGCCCATTTCCTGGACCGGGACGAGAATGTGCTTGTGATAATACTGGACGGTTTTGGCTATCACCAGTATGTACATGCCATCCAAGGGGGCTATGCTCCGCTCCTAGGCAGCATCGCCCCGGCAAATAAAGCCCTATCGGTGTATACCCCGGTTACAAATGCGGGAGTGGCGGCAATACTTACCGGCAGGCCCCCGTCAGAGAACGGGGTACACACCCGGAAGGAGATGGATGTTTTAGTACCCTCCATATTTGGGTATGCAAATGAAAGGGGTAAGACCTCGGTTATGGTGGAGGGCAATATAAAGATTTTGAACCTTGAGATTGAACCGGTACTTAATATTGACAAGAACAAAAACGGCAGCACCGATGACGAGATAAGGGACAAGGCCCTTGAAATAATGGACAACGGCTATAACCTTATGGTTGTTCATTTCCACGGGATAGACGACAGCGGGCACAGCTATGGTGACCTCTCCTCACAAACCATGGAAAGGATAAGGACCACCGACGGTTATGTAAAGGACCTTGTATCCCGCTGGAGCGGAAAAGTTATAATAACCGCCGACCACGGTATGCATTCCACATCCGAGGGCGGTAGCCACGGCGAATTCCGGTACGAGGACATGATTGTACCCTATATCATATGCGAAGGGGATGGAGAAAAATGAAGAAGACTGTGTGGATAGTGGTGGCGGTACTGGTACTGGTGGTAGGCGTGACCGCTTATATGAACCGGGGAGACCTGGCTGCAAAAAGGGAAAGCCAGCAGCACGCATATGTAATAATTAAGTCGGGGGGCAGCGAAACGGTGAGGATTGACTTGGAAAAACTCAAGCAAATGAACGTGGTGGACGTGGAGGCCAACCTTAAGAGGAGCGGAAAGCCCGCGGAAAAGCACGTCTACACCGGGGTGCTGCTAAAAGAGGTACTGGAAGAGGCAGGGGTGGACACCGCCGGTAAGGATACCGTCATAATGAAAGCGGTGGATGGATATACCTCGGCCATAGGAATGGAAGAGACGCTGCAGGACGGTAACGTATACCTGGTATTTAAAATAGACGGCGAGCCGCTGGGTACGAAGGAGGAGGGAGGTAGCGGGCCGCTGCAGGTTATTATTGCCAAGGACCCCTTCAGCCAGAGATGGTGCAAATTTGTAATGGAGATTGAGCTGCAATGACAATGCCCCTTGAAGTGAGCGACCTGTGGTACCGGTACCCCGGTAGCGGCGAGGACGTGTTAAGGGGCGTAAACCTTAAAGCAGAGCGCGGCGAAGTGCTGGCCATTGTAGGCTTAAGCGGTAGCGGCAAGAGCACTCTATGTTACTGCTTAAGCGGGATAGTGCCCCATATTTATTCGGGGGATATGAGGGGCGAGGTGCTTATTAACGGGACGCCCACACTTTCCATGAAGATACCCGAGATTGCTACCAGGCTGGGGATAGTGTTCCAGGAGCCGGATACCCAGCTTTTTTCGCCCACCGTGGAGGACGAGGTTGCCTTCGGACCAGAAAACCTGTGCCTTTCGCGGGAAGAAATAGGCGAGCGGCTGGAATTGGCACTAAAGCAGGTAGGGATGGAGGACTTTCGCCTTAGCAGCCCCAACCGGCTGTCGGGGGGGCAGAAGCAGCTTATTGCCCTGGCATCGGTGCTGGGCCTGGACCCGGAGATACTGATTTTTGACGAGGCCATGTCCCAGATAGATATGCAGGGTAAGGCGGCCATAAAAGAGGCAATAAAGGGCCTAAAGGACCGGGGTAAGACGGTTGTGATGATTGAGCACGACTTTGAAAACCTTGACGTGGTCGACCGGGTGCTGCTTCTTAGGGACGGGGTTCTGCAGCCCTTTGAAGGGAAATTGTAGACACTTATTTTATGGCCCCATGGAAACCCGCTTACGCGAAAATGCTGCTTTTCTACGAAGCTTTGGCGAGTTTTCTTGCTAAACCATTTTTGAGCGTACGCTTCCGTTTCCATGAAGCCTTATCAACAGGGTTTGATTAAAGAACATATTTAAGTCTTAAGGTTTAGTTGGTTATTATTTTAGGGGGCGTATATGTGGTAGAGCCGTATATAGAACTGGACGATGTAAGCTTTGCATATGAGAGATGTGCTCCGGTTATACAGGCACTTTCGCTTAAGCTTTATAAGGAGCAGTTTACCGCAATAACCGGTCCCAACGGTAGCGGCAAAACAACCCTTGGCAAGGTCATGACAGGGATACTAAGGCCCCAAAAAGGACGCGTAATAATCTGTGGCAAAGACAGTGCCGATATGAAGCTGGGTGAGATAGGGCGAAGGATTGGGTACCTGTTCCAGAACCCCGCTCTTCAGATATTTGCACCCACGGTACGGGAGGAAATTTCCTTTGCCTTGGAGCTTAAGGGCTATAGCAAAGAGGAGATAGACAGTGAAATAAGCCGCTCCCTTAAGAACTTTGACCTTGTCCACCGGTCGGATGCCTTTCCCTTTAAACTGAGCCGGGGAGAAAAGCAGCGGCTGGCCATAGCTGCGATGCTGGTGAATAAGCCGGATTTTTTGATACTGGATGAGCCTACCACCGGGCTGGATATGGAAAGGCGAAGGGTCCTTTCGGATATTCTACTGGGGCTAAAGAAAAAGGGAATAGGTATGGCTGTTATAAGCCACGACAGGGCGTTTGTAGCCTGCCTTGCTGACCGGACAATCAGGATGTACGGGGGTGAGATTGTTGAAGACAGGACTTAAGGGCCTAGACCCAAGGAGCAAGCTGGTGTTGGTCCTGTGCCTTTCCACCCTCGGGGTGTTCATACAGGATATTGGGATCCTTACAGCGGTGCTTTGTGCATCCATTGTACTGTCTGCGGCATCCGGTAGCCGGCTTTTTGTATTGATTAAAAAGTTCCGGCGTATACTGTGGCTGTTTGTGGCCATAGCCGTTATACAGAGCGTTTTTGCGCCCTCCGGCAGGGCTTTGGTGAATCTTGGCGGTATAAAGCTAATTACCGCCGGTGGCCTTTACAAGGGCGTTGCGATGGTGCTTCGCATGTCCATAGTAATGGTGTCTGCAACCATTATGGCTACGTCCAATTCACGGGAGATAGTCCAGGGCCTTGTGCAGTGGAAGGTCCCCTACGAGATAGCCTTTATGGTCTCGGTGGCTATTAGGTTTTTGCCCCTATTAACCGACGAGATAAAAAACGTTGTAACGGCGGTGCAGCTTAGGGGTATAGAGCTGGACAGGATACCTGCCCGGCAAAGGCTTAAGGTTTATTCATACCTTATTATGCCAGTGGTGTCGGGGGCGGTTATTAAGTCAAGGGAGCTGGCCACCACAATGGAAACAAGGGCCTTCAGGGCCTACCCCAAAAGGACCAGTTATATGGTTCTTACAATGAACAGAAATGATTATGCCGTTATTACTACAAGCCTTGTAATCAGTATTCTAACGCTATATATAACGCATTAATGAAGTTACGTATTAAGTGGCATCCTGAAGAAGGAACGACTGAAGGACCTTGGTTTCATCTTCCGAAAGATCCTTCGCTTCGCCAGGATGACAGCTATGTAAAATCTTAAGCACGCTATATATTGTTATTTATTTACAGGTCTATTGACAGGAGGTTTTAATAAATGAGAATATTCTCGGTATTTGGCATCACCCAGTCGGGTAAAACCACTACGATAGAAAACATAATACGGGAGCTTAAGAAAAGGCGTTATTCGGTAGGCTCGGTAAAGGAGATACACTTTGAACAGTTTGCCATAGACAAGGAGGGAACCAATACCTACCGGCACCGCATGGCGGGCTCGGAGCTTGTAACTGCAAGGGGATACAAGGAGACCGATATACTGTTCCAGAGGATGCTTTCAATGGATGAGATTTTGAAGTTTTACCACCATAATTTTGTCGTGCTAGAGGGGGTAACCGACTGCAATGTACCAAAGATTGTTACCGCCCATAACACAGCCGAAGTGGACGAAAGGCTGGATGATACGGTATTTGCCATATCCGGCAGAATCGCCAACGACATTACCGAGTACAAGGGTATACCGGTAATAAGTGCCGTAGATAATATAGATGGTCTTGTGGACCTTATCGAGGAAAAGGTGTTCGAAAAGCTGCCGGACTTTCCACCGGAATGCTGTAGTGCCTGCGGCTTTACATGCAGGGAACTGGGGATAAAAATATTAAGGGGCGAAGCAAAGAGGGAGGACTGTGTTCTGTCGGATTCCAATATAAAGCTTTTTGTTGACGGCCGGGAGATAGACATGGTACCCTTTGTACAAAAAATTCTCTTTAATTCGATAGAGGGCGTAGTAAAGGAACTGGAAGGATACAAAAAAGGTGCAACGATAGAAATAAGAATGGGTGGTATGTAGATGAATTTGGAGCAGGACTTCTTGGACCAAAGGGGTATAACCGGATACACTTACGAAAAACAGTTTGTAAGCAAAAAAAACAGGGTCCATCTTGCAAGGGCACTCTATGAGGACGGTAGCACCCAAAACTTTGTGATAAAGGAATATCTTTACAACCACCGTTCCATACAAAGGGAAGCGGATATTTTGGAAGGCCTTTACAGCAAAGGTATTAGTGTTCCCAGGCTTTATTATAGGGGTGAGGGCACTATAGTAATGGAGTATATAAAGGGATCCGCCCTTCTTGATATTATGACCGATGCGGAATACATAGCCGGGGAGAGCATCGATTATATAAACGTAAAGGGCATGGCATTCCATGTATCCCGCTGGCTTGAACGTTTCTATAAGGCGGCGGAAAGAATAACCGGCAAAAAGACAATACTGTGGGATATTAATCTGCGGAATTTCATTGTGGGATACAAGCTGTACGGTATTGACTTTGAGGACTGCCGGGAAGGGGCTGTGGAGGAGGATATGGGAAGGCTTACGGCTTATATTGTCACGTACGAACCGGCTTTTACCCCCTATAAAATGCAGTTTGCCCGGGAGGTATTAAGTGCCCTGGGTAGCAGGATGCCCCTTGACAGCGACCAGGTGCTGTCTGAGATAGTGAAGGAATTAGATGCCATAGGGGAAAGAAGGGGTATGGAAATCCCGGGGGACATAGCCGAAAGGATAATGGCGGAGGACCTGTCAGAATTATGACGGCAGCAATGCCGTTTTTTATTTTTGTTTCTTTGTCTTCGGCGGGAATAGACATCTCTGTCTAATATTACCATAGAAAGAGTTATTTACAAATTCTTATACGCACATTTTCTTGAAAGGACATAATATGTACTGCCAAATACCAATAAATAATTCGAGAGGAGGATGAATATGGGTTCCGACTTCAAGCAGAAAGACGAAAAGGATATCAAAGCTACTTTAATCAACTGTATGAATTGCCAGCATCAGGACAGGCAAATAAACTCTTACGGCCGCCCCTGCCCACCTGTTGAGCTTGTTAAAAACGGCGGGTTTGAACAGGACGGCGTGTTTTCAACCTTTGCAAACTGGAACGAAGTGGAGAACGGCATCAATTTTTCAAAAACCTTAAGTCCCTATGAAGGGAACTCCGCTGCAGGGTTCATAAGCCAGACTTCAGAGGATCCGGTAACAAAAACCGGTATATTAAGACAAAATGTTATTGTAACGCCGAGTTGCTTCCTGGTACTAAGTTTTGCAGAAAACCTGCGGCAGCTGGGGGATAATTTCAATGTGATGGAAATTAGGGCAAGGGTCTTTTATGATACAACAAGCTTGATTAATTATGAATTTAGTCATGAAGAGACAGGGACGGGTTTTGTTTTTCATCAGATAGTGTCTGATAATCCTGTGCCAAACAATGTCACCAGCGTTACTGTCGAATTCTTTGTAAGCATAGTAGATACCGGTCCGGGAACAATCTGGCAGCTTGACGGTGTGTCCTTACGGTATGCTTAAGTGGTCCGTTGTGCTTAACAGGGTTTAGTATAACAGTGTATATAGCGTAGTATTGCAAGGGGAAAAACGTCGGCGCAGCGCTGATGTATTTTCCACTTTGGGATTTAAATGACCAAATACAGGGGGGTAAAAATTATACTGGACAACGGGGAAAAGGGATGGTATCATAGTCTAAACAAGCAGTTTCCTTTAAGTTGGTACCGTGAGACCGGCAAGGAACGGGATAGAGGATTAGTGGACACCCTTTGTTCGAGAACAAGCTTCCTGCCGGTTACGGGGAAGCTTTTTTAATACAAAAAGGCAGGTGTTTATATGAAGGTCAAGGCGGTAATAATGGACGAAAAAACCATAGACCGGGCGGTTACAAGGACAGCCCACGAAATACTTGAAAGGAACAAGGGTACAGAAAACCTTGCGCTTTTAGGCATAAGAACGAGGGGTGTACCGCTGGCGAGAAGAATTCTGGGCAAGATTAAGGATATAGAGGGTGCGAACCTTCCGCTGGGGATATTGGACATAACGCTTTACCGCGACGACTTAAGCACCATTGCTAAGCTGCCCATAGTAAATGCCACCCAGATAGACTTTGACATAAACGACAAAAAGCTGGTGCTTATAGACGACGTATTGTACACCGGCAGGACGGTAAGGGCGGCATTGGATGCCATAGTGGACATAGGCCGGCCGTCGGCGATACAGCTAATGGTGCTGGTGGACCGGGGGCATAGGGAACTGCCCATAAGGGCGGACTATGTTGGTAAGAACGTTCCCACATCTAAGAAGGAGATTGTGAAGGTTAATTTAAAAGAGGTTGACGGTGAAAATTCGGTGTTGATAATGGAGATGTAAAGCAGGTAAGTCCTTTAATTTGGTCCTGTGAGGCTGAGAAGGGGGAAGCATAATGCCGATGGAAAACCTTTGGCTCTGTTGTGACGGCAAAAAAATTGGATATGGGTAATGGAGTAGCAGAGTTCAAGCCTATAAAAAGGCGTGGGCTGCTACTCTTTTTGTTTAGCCAAACAAAGGGACAGGTACCAGAATTGTACCCGTGTTTTTCCCCGCAGACAAGGGGACAGGCACCTTGTCAGATGAGGGGAGTAAACCAGAGGAACCATCCCCCTGGTTTTAATAGTGGAGGTGAATGTATGAGGATAAAAAACCTTTTGGGCATAAGAGACCTGGAGAACGAGGATATACTGCAGATACTTGATACGGCGGTACTCATGAAGCCAATAATGGAGACAAAGAATAAAAGGACCAACTACCTTTTGGGAAAGATAATGGTTACTCTGTTCTATGAGCCCAGCACCCGAACCAGGGTATCCTTTGAACTGGCGGCTAAGTACCTTGGTGCCACCATCACCAATAT
Source organism: Clostridiales bacterium (assembly GCA_012523075.1). GTDB lineage: Bacteria > Bacillota > Clostridia > Ch29 > Ch29 > JAAYEV01. The sequence continues at coordinate 13,053 of JAAYJF010000130.1, forward strand.
TTCCACGTCCGCCAGCAGTGTCATGAAGGGGGAGACCCTTATAGATACCGCAAGGACGCTGCAGGCCATGGGGGTGGACGTAGTGGTTATGCGGCACCCCATGACGGCGGCCCACCGGCTGCTTGACCAGTACCTTGACGCGGTCATAATAAACGCCGGGGACGGGATAAACGAGCACCCCACCCAGGCGCTGCTGGACATGTTCACCATAAGGGAGAAGAAGGGCACGCTGAAGGGGCTGAAGGTAGTAATCGCCGGTGATATTCTTCACTCAAGAGTGGCCCGAAGCAATATTTGGGGCCTTACAAGGTTGGGCGCCCGCGTGGCGCTGGCGGGGCCCGCCACCTTAATACCAAAGGGAATAGAAAGGATGGGGGTGGAGGTTTATCACGACATAAAACAGGCGGCGGTGGACGCCGATGTTATAATGGGCCTTAGGATACAGCTGGAGCGGCAAAAAAACGGTTTATTTCCTTCCCTTAGGGAATACAATATGCTGTTTGGGATAGACGATAAAGTTCTGGAAGTGGCGAAGGAGGATGTACTAATAATGCACCCGGGCCCTACCAACCGGGGCGTGGAAATGTCAAGCGAAATAATAGACAGCGAAAGCTCTGCCATAGAGGAGCAGGTTACAAACGGTGTGGCGGTGAGGATGGCGTTGCTTTATTTGCTTACGAGGGAGGGGGTTTCCTGATGGAAAGGATACTGATAAAGGGTGGAAGGCTAATAGACCCGGCAAGTGGCATTGATGCCGTAAAGGATATACTGGTTGAGGGCAGCAAAATAGCAAAAATCGGGAGCGGTTTAAACACTGACGATGTCACGTTGATAAATGCCGAGGGTATGCTAATTTTCCCAGGATTAATAGATATGCACGTACATCTCCGGGAACCGGGCTTCGAGTACAAGGAGACGATAGAAAGCGGAACAAAAAGCGCCGCGGCGGGGGGGTTTACCACCGTGGCCTGTATGCCCAATACCTATCCGGTGATAGACAGCCCCGCCATGGTGGAGTACATCTACCTTAAGGCGGAAAAGGAAGGCCACGTCAAAGTAAAGCCGGTAGCGGCAATAACAAAGGGGCAACAGGGCGAGGAGCTATCCCCCATAGGGGAACTGGTACAGTATGGTGCGGCGGCCTTCTCGGACGACGGGCACCCGGTATCCAGCAGCAACCTTATGAGGCGGGCTATGGAGTACGCTTCCATGTGGGATGCCCTTATTATATCCCACTGTGAGGACCCGGAATTAAGCCGGGACGGGGTCATGAACGAAGGGGAAATGTCCACCATGCTGGGCATGCGGGGTATCCCGTCGGTGGCGGAGGAAACAATGGTAGCCCGGGAGATAGCCCTCTCAAGATACACGGGATGCAGGGTTCATATAGCCCACATAAGCACCAAGGCCTCGGTGGAGATGGTAAGACGGGCCAAGGCGGAAGGGATTAGGATTAGCGCCGAAGCAGCGCCCCATCATTTTTCCCTGACCGATGCTGCGGTGGACGGGTACAGCTCAATGACCAAGGTTAATCCGCCACTTAGAAGCGGGGAAGACGTGGAGGCGGTAATAAGGGGCCTTAAGGATGGCACCGTAGACGCAATAGCCACCGATCATGCGCCCCACCACAGGGACGACAAGGAAGTTGAGTATAGCATGGCGGCCTTTGGCATATCCGGCCTTGAAACGGCGGTGCCGCTGGCGGTAACGCATCTTTTGCGGCCAGGCGTTCTGACACCTTTGCAGCTTGCCGAAAGGATGTCCCTTGCCCCGGCAAAGCTGCTTAAGCTGGACGCAGGGTACATTGCGGAAGGCGGCCCGGCGGATATTACCATAATAGACCCGGAGGCTGAGATTACGGTGGATACAGAAAAATTCCTGTCCAAAGGCAAAAACTCCCCCTTTGATGGGATGAGGCTTTGGGGCAGGGTAGTGCATACCATCGTGGAGGGCAGGATGGTATAGGTGAGAACACAAAGATAAGCAAAACCGGTGGTTTTGTAAAAAAAGGTGGCGGTTAATATGTTTGCAGACAGGCTTATGGAAAGCATAAGGAAGAAGGGTAACCCGTCGGTATTGGGCCTTGACCCACGGCCGGATATGATACCCCGATGTATACGGGACGCCCAGGGGAAGGACTTATGCCAGGCGGTATACGGTTTTAACAGAGCTCTTATTGATGCGGTAGCGGATATTATACCGGCGGTAAAGCTCCAGGTAGCCTTTTATGAAGCCCTGGGGCTTGAAGGCCTGAGGGCCTACCGGCTAACCGCTGACTGTGCAAGGGAAAGGGGCCTTTTGGTTATCGGTGACGTGAAAAGGGGCGATATATCCTCAACGGCGGAGGCCTACAGGGAGGCCCATTTCCACGGGTACTTCCAATGCGACGCGGTAACTATAAATCCGTTCCTTGGATACGACTCGGTGGAGCCCTTCCTACAGTCGTGCAGCGAGGACGGTAAAGGGGTATTCGTACTGGTCAAGACGTCAAACCCATCCTCCGGAGAACTGCAGAACCTTAAGGTAGGGGATGAATATTTGTTCCAATACCTGGGCAAGAAGGTGGCGGACTGGGGAAGGGGTCTTATAGGCAAATACGGCTACAGCTCGGTGGGAGCAGTGGTGGGCGCCACCTATCCCGGCGAACTGGAGCATTTAAGAAGATTAATGCCCAATACACCGCTGTTGGTTCCCGGCTACGGTGCCCAGGGGGCGGGCAGCGCCGCCGTGGCGCACGCCTTTGACGAAAAAGGGCTGGGAGCGGTTGTGAATTCCTCCCGCGCGCTTATGGGAGCATATCTAAAGACGGAGAAACCGGAACGCATAACGGTCCACGAGCTAAAGAAATATACCCGCGACGAGGCACTACGAATGAGGGATGATATTATGGATGCGATTGCCAAAAAAATGCAAAAACCAAAGGGGAATGTTAGGATGGGAAAACAAGAAAGAGAAATGGTAAAGCCGGAGGGGTTGAAGGGATGAAAGGGCCTAAGATGCTAAAGGTTATTGAGAACAAACCCATAGCCGGGTACGTTTACAGCTTGAAACTCCATGCCCCCGAGCTTTGTGAAAGGGTACTACCGGGGCAATTTTTCCATATAAAGTGCGGCGGGGACAAGTTCCCACTGCTTCGAAGGCCAATAAGCCTTTCCTATACCCTGATGGAGGAGGGCTGCATGGTTCTGGTTTACCGCGTACAGGGCCAGGGCACAAAAAACTTATCCTCCCGCAGACCTGGTGACCCGTTGGATGTCTTAGGCCCGTTGGGCAATGGCTTTGAGATTACCAACCGGCACCAAAGGGTTGCAATAGTGGGCGGCGGTATAGGCATAGCACCCCTTGTGGAGCTGGCCGGCGTATACGGCAAAAGGGCGGTGGTGTTTGCGGGCTTTAGGGATGAGACCTTTTTGATTGAGGGACTGCAGCAAAGGTCGCCCGATGTGAGGATTGCCACCGAGGACGGGAGTGTGGGGTACAAGGGTTTTGTTACTGATATCCTTGCGCAACATTTGAAGGAGCACCGGTTCGACGTTGTATTCGCCTGCGGGCCAAGGCCCATGCTACAAAGGGTGGCGGAGGCCTGCCGTAAGGCTTTGGTGATGTGCCAGGTATCGTTGGAGCAGAGGATGGCCTGCGGTGTGGGTGCCTGCCTTGGGTGCAGCTGTGCCGTAAAGGATACGGACGGGTCCTTGCAGTACGTAAGGGTGTGCAAGGATGGTCCGGTCTTTTGGAGCGAGGAGGTTTGCTGGGATGAATAGAGTGGATATGTCTGTCAGTATAGCAGGGCTGAAGCTTAAAAATCCGGTCATGACCGCCTCCGGCACCTTCGGGTTCGGTGAGGAATACGGAGAGTTTTACGAACTAAAAAGGCTGGGTGCCGTTGTGGTAAAGGGCATTACGCTAAAACCCCGGCAGGGTAACCCGCCGCCAAGGACCTGCGAGACACCGGCGGGGATGCTAAACAGCGTCGGACTGCAAAACCCCGGCGTGGACTACTTTCTGGAAAAGGAGCTGCCGCGCCTTCTGGATAAAGGGGCCAGCGTCATTGTAAACATATCCGGGGCGACGGTTGACGAGTACTGTGCCATGATGGAAAAGCTTGAGCCCTCCGGCGTGGCGGCGGTAGAATTAAATCTTTCCTGCCCCAACGTAAGGGAGGGGGGCATAGCCTTCGGTCTACGGCCGGATGCCGTGTACGATGTAACGCGGCGGGTTAAGGAATGCGGCGACAGGCCGGTCATTGTAAAGCTCTCGCCTAACGTAACCGATATCGTGGAAATAGCCAGCGCGGCCAAAGAAGGAGGAGGGGACGCGGTGTCCCTTATAAACACGCTGCTGGCGATGGATATAGATATAAACACCCGAAAACCGGTACTGGGAAATACATACGGCGGTCTGTCTGGCCCGGCGGTTAAGCCGGTGGCTCTCCGGATGGTGCACCAGGTGGCGGAGGCACTCGACATACCGGTAATAGGTATGGGTGGAATACTTGACTGGAGGGATGCGGTACAGTTTATCCTTGCGGGTGCAAGGGCGGTGGCGGTAGGTACCGCAAACTTTGTCAACCCCCTGGCACCGGTTGATATAATAGATGGTATAGAGAAGTACGCAATGCAGCAGGGTTTTTCGTCGGTGGAGGCTATGGTAGGGGCACTGCTTTAACGCCTAAATCAATAAAGACAGTTCATGATAAGAGAGCCTGCTGAAAAATCATGATTACTTGTTTGTCATTCTGAAACGAAGTTGAAGAATCTAATGTTCTTAAAAGCATAAAGGTCCTTCGCTAACGCTCAGGATGACAAAGAGGGACTTTTTCAGCAGCCTCTAATGAGGAGGGGTTTTTGTTGGACAAAGATGTTTTAATGGATATTTTCACCCGTACCGGGGCGATCATGAAGGGGCATTTTCTGCTCACCTCCGGTCTTCACAGCGATACCTACATACAGTGTGCCCGCGTGCTGCAATACCCTGAATATACGGCACAGCTTGTAAGCGTTATCGCCGGGGCTTTCAAGGAAGAAGGGATAGGCTTGGTGGTGGGGCCCGCCGTGGGCGGGATACTGGTGGCCTACGAGACCGCACGGCAATTGGGTGTGCCCGCGCTGTTCACCGAGCGGGAGGGCGGGGTTATGACTCTGCGGAGGGGCTTTGACATACCCGCCGGAGCAAGGGTGCTGGTGGTGGAGGACGTTGTCACCACCGGAGGCTCGGTGATGGAGGTTATCAAGGTGGTAAAGGCGCAGGGCGCGGAAGTAGCAGGGGTAGGCCTTCTGGTCGACCGCAGTCAAGGAAGTATTGACTTTGGTGTAAAGAAGCAGGTAGTGCTTACGCTGGATGTCAAAACCTATTCTCCTGAAAACTGTCCCATGTGCCGCGAGGGCACCAACGCCATAAAGCCTGGGAGCAGGGGCCTAAAGTAAGTTAGGAAATTATATAGTTGGCATTAACAACCACCCCGGGGAATAAATTCATAGGGGTGGTGTTTTTATGGAAATTTTCAAGTATAATAGAAGAAATATACTGGTACTTGTTGTGGTACTTGTCCTTACCGCGGTCCTTTTCTTTGCCTGGTACTGCTACAAAGGTTTGACGGGAACAAGCGGCGATAGGGGCAATATTCCCTATCCGGCGGTGCGCAGTACTGGAAGCATTTTCAAGCCGTTGGCCCGTAAATCGGTACAAAGCATAGTTGACATAACGCTAGATAATACGGGATATATTAGGTGGAAGGCGTGCACAGGTGAACTGGATGTGCTTATTGAGGAGGCGGATTTGCTTTTGGGCAAAGCGGACGAGGTGCTGGTAGCGCTGTCGCTGTCGCCGCAGGAGGGCCTGGTAGCCTGCTACACAAGAGAAGGCGGCAGGCTAAATTATGTGGGCAAGATACCCAACCTTCTGCCGGTTACCGGCATTTGGACGCTTGAAAATACCCGGCTGGAAAACAGGCTGCTTATTGTAGAACAGGTGCAGGACGAAATGCTGGGCGCCTTCTTTAATGCAAGGTACAGCGATGTTTTCCTTCCAGGGGACGGGCATTTTGACAGGGTGCTGGGGCTTTTGACCAACTACAACGCGTACTGGAACCGGGCCTGGGACGGTGTTAAGGAGGACGCCAGCTGGCTGTGGCTTAACCAGTCTGCGAAGGTGGAGTACTCGGACACCGGCGAGACCATTTGGGTTGATTACGTCCAGACGCTGCTGGAATCAATGGTTACCGATACCGACAGTATTCCGGAGGCGGAAGGCTTTGCAGCAAGGTATTTCAGGATGGTTAAGGAAGAATACAAATGGAGCAGTGACTGGGGCCTTTATATCCTTGGGGAGTATACCGACAGCCAGACCGGAGAAAGGGTAGCCCTATTGGAGGATTACCGGAATAACGTGTCCAGCTTTATAAGGGGTACAAGGTTTGATATGGTAAAGGTAATTGACCAAAACGGCGAAATCTCCATCATGTCCGCCGACCGTCTCCAGTAAAAAAGGGACAAGGGACGGTTCTTTGTCCCACCGAATATTTACATATATACCGTTATAGGTACATTGCCCCAATACCGGGAGGCAAAACCTTCATTACGCCGGTCGGGGGTAAGGGGCCTCAGCAGAAATGCTAACAGATGATTTACACATCAACAGTGTTTTTATAAGGGGCGATATAATGA
>JAAYJF010000047.1 GCA_012523075.1 Clostridiales bacterium
CCGGCTGCTGCAAAGGATTGAGGAAAAAGGTGTGAAGACAGCATACATAACCCTACATGTTGGGCTGGGTACATTCCGACCTGTGAAAGCAAAGGAAGTGGAAGGACATGTAATGCATTCGGAGTATTATCGTGTGGACCAAAGGGCCTGCCAGACCATAAACGAGGCCATTGAAAGGGGTGGCAGGATAATTGCGGTAGGGACCACCAGTTGTAGGACCCTGGAGACGGCGGCAACGGATAAAGGTGTAGCGGCGGGGGAGGGCTGGACCGATATATTCATTTACCCGGGATACCGGTTCAAGGTGGTGGACGGCATGATAACGAACTTTCACCTGCCGGAATCAACGCTAATCATGCTGGTAAGTGCACTGGCGGGAAGGGAAAACATAATGAATGCATACAGGGCGGCTATTGAGGAAAAGTACAGATTTTTCAGCTTTGGGGATGCGATGCTGCTTATATAGATACAGGAGGATGGAATGGCGATAGAGTTTAAAGTATTAAAACAATGCAAAAGAACCGGTGCAAGAATAGGAGAACTTAAAACGCCCCATGGAGTTATTAAAACACCGGTTTTCATGCCGGTGGGCACCCAGGCAACGGTGAAGACCATGACACCGGAGGAGCTAAAGGATATGGGGACGGGGATAATCCTCGGGAATACGTACCACCTGTATATGCGCCCCGGGCATGAACTTATAATGCGGGCGGGCGGACTTCATAATTTTATGAACTGGGACAGGTCAATCCTTACCGATAGCGGCGGTTTCCAGGTGTTCAGCCTAGGCAATTTACGGGAGATAAAGGAGGAGGGGGTGCATTTCCGCTCCCATATAGACGGGTCCAGACACTTTATTTCACCTGAAAAGGCGGTGGAAATCCAAAACGCCCTTGGGTCGGATATAATGATGGCCTTTGACGAGTGCCCGCCTTACCCTTGCCATTATGACTACGCAAAGGATTCCATGGCTCTTACCACCCGGTGGGCCGAGCGGTGCCTTAAGGCGCATAAGAACACAAAAACCCAGGCCCTGTTTGGTATAATACAGGGTTCGGTCTATAGGGACTTAAGAAGGGAGAGTGCCCGGCAGATAACGTCGCTGGGTTTCCCCGGCTATGCAGTGGGGGGATTAAGCGTTGTGGAGCCAAAGGACATCATGTACAGTATGCTAGAGGAAACGGTGCCCCTTATTCCCTACCAGAAACCCAGGTACCTTATGGGAGTGGGTAGCCCCGATGCGCTGATAGAAGGCGTGATACGAGGAATTGATATGTTTGACTGCGTGCTACAGACAAGGATTGCAAGGAATGGTACTGTAATGACATCAAGGGGCAGGTTGGTGGTAAGGAACGCAGCCTACGCCGAGGACTTTTCGCCCCTTGACCCGGAATGCGATTGCTATACGTGCAAAAACTATTCCAGGGCGTATATACGCCACCTGTTCAAGGCCAATGAAATACTCGGGTTAAGGCTGGCGACTCACCACAACCTGTATTTTACTTTGCGGCTTATGGATAAAATAAGAGAAGCCATAGAAAGGGATTTCCTGCCGGAGCTTAGGGATGAATTTTTTATTAAATACGGCTACCAGATGAAAAACATGCAACATTAGAGGAATTGACCTACTTTTGGAGAATATAAAATAAGTTAAAACATTTCGAAGGAGGAGTTTAGGTGGAGCAGTTTATTCAGTCGTTTGGTTTGCCAATAATACTATTGGTAGTTTTTTATTTCCTGCTTATAGCACCCCAGAGAAAGAAGGAAAAGAAAATAAGGGAGATGCGAGCAGCCCTTAAAGAAGGGGACCAGGTAGTAACCATAGGGGGTATAATGGGCAAGATAATTTCGGTTAAAGAGGACATAGTCACTGTTGAGGTCGGTTCCGACAGGGTTAAGCTTAAGTTCGCAAAGTGGGCCATAGGCAGCGTTATTGAAAAGGACGAGTAGCCGGGAAAAGAGCATTTTTAAAATGCTCTTTTTAGATATTAATAAAAATTGTCCTGTGGTTTTTTACCACAGGACAGTTCCATATTATAGGAGTTATTTACAGTGAAGCCAGCACCGCTGCCTTGCTTATTATCCCTTTCAGTCTATCTTCTTTATCCAGCACCGCCAACGGGTATTTTGATTTGGCCGCCAGCGGCAGTATATCGTTTATCAGTGTATCCTCGCGACATGTATATACATCCCTACTAATTAAAGAAGGTAAAGGCAAACTCTCGTTCCGGGCCCGGATGGCGTCATCGATTGTTACTATACCCACAAATTTCATCCTATCATCTACAACGTAGGCAGTAGAAACATCATTTGCGCCCATAATGCGTACCGCCTGGCTCGGCATGTCCTTAGGTTTAACAAGACAGGCCGGCGGAATCATAACATGTCCGGCACTTAAAACCTGGGTTTTGTCGGCACTGTCTATAAATTGGCGCACATAGTCGTCTGCAGGGTTGGCGGACATGTTTTCCGGTGTATCAATCTGAATTATTTTTCCGTCGCGCATTATTGCCACCGTATTTCCCAGCTTGAAAGC
>JAAYJF010000114.1 GCA_012523075.1 Clostridiales bacterium
TCCTGCTGCCCCTGCCAGAATAAAAAAGAGGCTTAAAATGCCTCTTTTTTTTAGAAGTTTTATATTTGCATATTGCCCTTTATCACCGAACTCGAATGTTATTTGATTTTGACAGGACGCAATAGTCCAGGAAGCTTTTGAGAGCTGGAGTATGCTTAATTTTATTATTCCAGAGAATACTGATAGTTCTGCTTACTGTCCTCCCTTCAAAGGGAATGGCAGTTATTTTATAGCTGTCAAGAGAAGGAATTTTGGGCATAATAGCTATCCCTAGTTCTGCTCCAACGAAAGATGCCATAGAGTTGCACTCGTCGACCTCGAAATAAACGTTAGGTGTTATGTTAAATTTCTTGAATAGGGATTCAGTCTGAAGATAGAGATCGGTTTCTTTTTTTATCATTATGAACCTTTCATTTTTAAAATCATCTATTGTTACTGAGGTGTGTTTTGCCAAAGGGTGATTATTATATACAACAAGGTACAGTTCCTGTTCAAATAAGGGGATTGATTGGATGCACTCGCTTGCTATTCCAGTAGATGGAGCCATGACAACATCAAGGGAGCCTTCCATCAGTTTCTTGATTAGTAAGTTCGTCATGTTGACCTGAAAGCTGAAGTTAATACTGCGGTTACCCTGATGGGCGTAGAAATCATCTATTAAATGTGGAATTGAATCGAAGCTGACAGTGTAGATGTATCCCAAGTTAATATTTTCATTTGCAGGATTACACATCCTGTTAAGCTGAGCTTCACCCTGTATAAGTATGTTGAGAGCACTTTCAGCATATGGCAGAAAGGCTTCACCGTATTCTGTCAATGATATCTTTATTCCTTCCTTTTTAAACAGCGGCACACCAAGTTTCTTGGATAGTTGGGAGATGGCATAGCTGAGGCTAGGCTGAGATATATTAAGCTGCTCAGCGGCTTTGGTATAATGAAGAGTATGAGCTATTTCAACAAAATACCGCAATTGTTGCAAGGTCATGATATCACTTCCCGTCAAGTTCTAAATTCCATTCCGGAGTAGTCTTTTAGAATGCCATACCCTAGTAAAGTTACAATATATATAAAGAAAAGCCAGATTTTTATGATTAGGAGTACGGAATAAATACCAGATTTACTTACACTTATGCGGCTAAAGGTGCGGCTATCAAGAATGTGCAAAAAAACTATAGAGAGTTTCTATTAGATTATATAAAACGAGTATTGGATAGTCAAGGAAAAATGATATAAGATATCACAAAACGATGAGTTTAATAATTATTAGCGTTAACTATCTATTGTTCGGGAAGAAACGCAAAATACAGCTACTGTTTCTATTAGAAATTGAAATAGGTGACTTACAATGTAAGAACGCTATAGAATGAAAGAAGGGATTTTTATGAACACAATAAATATCGCTTTAATAGGAGCGGGTTATGCAGGAGTTCTGCATGCAAATGCTTACACAAAGGTTTGTAAAATACCTGTAAAAATAAAAACTGTGGTGGATGCCTATGACCTGGAAAAGGCAGACAGATTTGCAAAGACCTATGGAATTGAAAATGTAACAGTAAATATAGAGGATGTGCTCATTGACCCGGAAATAGATATAATTGATATCATTACTCCTCCCATGTCCCATGCAGACATAACAATCAAAGCATTGAAGGCCGGAAAAAATGTTATCTGTGAAAAACCTTTGGCCGGTTATTTCGGAGAAGTAGAGGATGAAAAGCCTATAGGTATAAAAGTTCCCAAATCAAAGATGTATAAAAGGGTTATTGAACAGATGGATGAGATAAAAAAAGTGGTTGAAGCAAGCGACACGCTGTTTATGTATGCAGAAAACACTGTGTATTGTCCCTCAGTTACAAAGTCCGCAGAGATTATTAGAAACAAAAAGAGCAAAATCCTTTTCATGAAGGGTGAAGAGAGCCTAAGAGGGTCTTCATCACCGGTTGCAGGCTACTGGGATAAAACCGGCGGCGGTTCTCTTATTAGAATTGGCTGCCATCCGCTATCGGGAATACTATGGCTAAAACAAGTCGAAGCTACTGCCAGGAACGAAAAGATTAACGTGGTAAGTGTAACGGCCGATATGGGTAACACCAGCTCCAGTCTTACACAATACGAAAAAAGGCATTTAACATGTAAGGCCTATGATGTAGAAGAATTTGCAAACGTAACGCTAACATTTTCCGATAATACAAAGGCTATAGTTATTGCCAGTGACAATGTATTGGGAGGGACAAAGAATTATATAGAAATCTATGCAAACGACGGCACGTTAATGTGTAATATTACCCCTGCAGATAATTTAAAGGCTTATTTCCTGGACCAGGAGCGTTTAGAAAAGGTTGAGTTTGCGGAAATGCTGCCGGAGAAGACCGGTTGGAATAACCTGTTTGTATGCGATGAAATACTTCGCGGGTATGTATATGAACTGCAGGACTTTATTGAATGTGTTGCCTATGGAAGAAAGCCCGTTTCCGGTTTTGGCCTAGCCTATGAAACCATTAAGGTTATATATGCTGCATACCAATCCGCAAGTGAGGGAAGAAGGATTGAACTGTAGATTACATAGACTAAATTGATTAAAACATCAACCCCACCAAAACCGATAACTATACATCATCTCAAGTCGTAATGCAGCAGTACCAATTCCCGAAGAGTTCAAAACCCTATTGTCAAAAAATCGGTTGTCCGTTGCGGTGCACAGGCAAATCATAGAGAACTTCTATTAAACTATACAAAATAAGTATTAGACAGTATAGGTAATAAGATGTACAATTGCCTTAAATAAGGATATCAGTATGTTTTAAAAGGGGAGAAATCAATGCACCTTCCATCAAAGGTAACCATTTGTGAAGTCGGTCTTAGGGATGGTTTGCAGAACGAAGCCAGAATACTACAAACCTCAGAAAAGCTTGAGTTAGCCAACGGGCTTATCGCTGCCGGTTTCAAGGTAATTGAAATAGGCTCTTTCATGAGCCCAAAGGCAGTGCCTCAAATGGCGGATACTGATAAGCTTTTTTCGCTTCTGCATCAAATTGACGGAGTAGAGCTTCGCGCGCTGATTGCCAATAAAAAAGGTATAGAGCGAGCCATTAACTGCAAATGCCGTAAGGTCAAGCTAAACGTGTCCGCAAGCCGCCGTCACAACTTGGCAAATCTGAACAGGACGCCGGAGGAAAGCGTCGCCGGCTTTGGGGAAATTGTCAGCCTTGCCGTGCAGCATGGGATTGAGGTATCCGGGTCCATATCCATGCCCTTTGGTTCTCCCTGGGAGGGGAATATACCACTTGAATCTGTACAAGCCATAGTTGAAGCCTATCTGGAAGTCGGGATAACCGAAATATCCCTGTCGGATGCTTCCGGTATGGCTGTGCCCAATAAGGTCTATTCAGTGTGTAGCAGCATGAAGGAAAGCTATCCGCAGGTGAAATGGTGGCTTCATTTTCATAATACAAGGGGAATGGCCATGGCCAATATACTGGCTGCAATGCAGGCGGGGATAACACGATTTGATTCCTCCTTCGGCGGCTTGGGCGGCTGCCCCTTCGTTCCCGGAGCAACGGGGAACGTCTCCTCCGAGGATTTGGTTCATATGATGGATGAGATGGGAATAAGAACAGGTATCGACATTGTCAGATTAATAGAGCTGGCTAGAAAGGTGCGTCACATGGTTGGTCATGATACCGATTCATATATACTAAAGGCAGGTCGTTCCAAGGATTTGATCAGAAAGTAAAAATATTGCAAGAAGTAGTTTCCGGTATAAAGAGTATACGTATACGTATTTCTGTGGAAGTAAGCATAAAACTTTTATAAAACTAATACTACTTGGTTGGGAGGAATTATTATGAGCAGAATGAGTTCGATGGAAGAAGTATATTCAAAGCTTGACCAGGATCAAATAGACGAAATCGAGGAAAAGTTTGCAAAGGCCGATGCGGCGCAGAAAATATTTGAAAAATGGAACCAGGAAGAAGTTGATCGAACTATCAGGGCCATAGCATGGAAGGTTGCAAATTCCCAGACTTTTAGAGAACTGGTCAGGATGAGCATAGAGGAAAGCGGTATGGGTGATCCTGTAAGCCGTGAAAACAAAAAATTCAAGATTAGGGGTGTACTAAGGGACGCATTACGTCAGAAGAGCGTAGGAATCATCGAAGAAATCCCTGAAAAAGGTATAGTGAAGTATGGCAAGCCGGTAGGGGTAATTGCATGTGTTGTTCCGGCTACCAACCCGGACCTTACACCCGCAGGCAACGCCATATATGCCCTTAAAGCGCGAAATGCAATAATTTTTTCGCCCCATCCCAGGGCGGCAAAGACCGGGGGCCGTACCATTGAGCTTATGCGTGAAGGTTTAAGGCAGGTAGGCGCACCGGAGGACCTGATTCAGATTCTTGGTCAGGGAAAAGCTAGAATAAACAGGTCTGTTTCTGAAGCACTCAACACCAAATGCGATTTGGTAATCGCCACAGGGGGACAAGGCGTAGTAAGGAGGGCATATCATTCAGGCACTCCGGCCTATGGCGTAGGTGCCGGAAATGCTACTATGATCTGGGATGAGACAGCTAAGGATGACCTTTACCAGGCAGCATATAACACCATGCTTTCAAAGACATCGGATTTCGGGTCCGGATGTTCTGCTGACGGAAATATCGTTATTCATGAGAGCATCTATGATGATGCAATAAAACAGCTGGTTGAAGTAGGAGGGTATTTGCTGAACGAGAAGGAGCAGCTTGCTATCAAAAAGGTTATGTGGGATGAGGATTTGCATCGCCTACCAGAAACGGTAGCCCAGTCGGCTCAAAAAATGGCGGAATTAGCCGGGTTCTCAATACCGGAAGACCGAAAATTCCTAATTGCTGTAGGTACAGGTTCTTATACAACCAGTTATGAGGATGTATGGTGCCGTGAAAAACTGACCACTTTGTTAGCGGTACACAAGTACGAAGGAGAGTTTCAGAATGCAATAGAGATAGTTAAGGCTATTCATGAGGTGGGTGGAAAAGGCCACAGCGTAGGTATATACTCATTTGACGAGGAACATATACATAGACTTGCCCTTGAAGCCTGTGTAGGCCGTATTATGGTAAGACAACCGCAATCAAAATCCAATGCAGGTTCCTTTACTAACGGAATGCCTATGACCTCAAGCCTAGGATGTGGAACCTGGGGAGGTAATGCGACATCCGAGAACATTCATTTGCACCACTATATGAATGTTACATGGGTATCAAGGGCCATCCCGGAAGACAGACCCAGTGATGAGGAGCTATTCGGTGAATTCTACCAGCCCGAAAGAGAGGGCAAATAATAGAAAGGGGGCAATGTCTTGAAAAAACCAATTGCTGAACAAATGGTGGGTTACCTGGAACGTCGTGGGGTTGAGTATGTGTTCGGTCTGTGTGGACACACAGTAATTGCTTTCCTGGATGCACTTTCAAGGAGCAGCAGTGTTAAGTATATTTCTTTTAGAAATGAGCAGATTGCGACTATGGCAGCTGACGGTTATGCCAGAATTAAGAAAAAAGCCGGTGTTGTAATGTGCCACCTAGGTCCCGGTATAACGAATACCGTAACAGGAGTGGCCAATGCATCCTTTGATTCAATACCTATGGTAATTATAGCAGGAGATGTTCCAAGATATTATTACGGAAAACACCCTCATCAAGAAGTTAACCTGCATGCCGACGCTTCTCAATATGAAATATTAAAACCTATAGTAAAAAGAGCCTGGAGAGTTGATGACGCTGAAGCAATGCCAGAGGTCCTGGATAAAGCCTTCCGCCTGGCTGAAAGCGGAAGACCCGGGCCGGTTCTCATATCTGTACCGATGGATGTTTTCTCAGAAGAGATTGAAGAAGACCTTTTCGCACGAACCTATCTTGACAGTCATCAGACAATAAAGCCTGCATTGGCACCCTCGGCTACAAAAGCCATAGCAAAAAAGTTAGTGGAAGCCAAGAAACCAGTTATTCACGCCGGCGGCGGAATACTCCTGGCAGGGGCATCAAAGGAGCTACTGGATTTGGTGGAGTTCCTGGACATACCGGTATCCCGGACACTTATGGGACAGGGCTGTATATCCGATACCCATCCGCTGATGCTTGGACAGACAGGGTTTTGGGGTCTTGAATATACCCATAGGTATACAGCCAATGCGGATGTTCTGCTTGGGCTGGGAACACGCTTCGCAGAAGCTGACAGCTCCAGCTGGTATCCGGGCGTGACCTTTGACATGAAAAAGACAGAATTCCTTCAAATTGACATAGACCCGGCGGAAATAGGCCGTAATTATCCGGTTAGCATTGGTGCCATAGCTGATTTGAAAGAAGCTTTGGTACAAATACTGGAAGAAGCTAAAAAGATGTGCCCGGAGGGCATAAAAAGACCGGAGCTAAGAGAAACGATTAGGAAGAATCGTTCAGCATTCAGAGAGGCTAATATCGCAATATCTGAAGATGGGCGCTTTCCCATGACACCACAGCGTATACTGAAGGATGTAAAGGAAACCATCCCGGAGGATGCGATAATATTTACCGATGTGGGCTGGAATAAGAATGGTGTTGCCCAACAGTTTGACATTACCCTTCCGGGAACAATTCACCATAGTTCAGGGCTTGCCACAATGGGCTTTGGTGCATCGGCACTGCTGGGAGGCAAGCTTGCGGCACCTGATAAGGTTGTAATCACCCTTGTTGGGGACGGAGGATTTGGAATCAATCCAAGTTCACTTGCAACAGCAGTAGAACAGGATATTCCGGTTGTATGGATTGTTATGAACAACTCTGCGTTTGGTACTATTGCCGGCTTGGAATATTCCCATTACAAAACAAAGTTTGGAACAGTATTCACCACACCGGATGGGAAGCCCTATTCCCCAAACTGGGCGGAGGTTGCAAAGGCGTATGGTGTGGAAGCAATACGCATAGATTCGGCTGAAAACTTCAGACCGGCCTTAGAACAAGCCCTGGCCAGCAATAAACCTTTCCTGTTGGATGTTCCTATGGAAAATATCGGGGTACCAACACCCGGCTGCTGGAACATCAATGATATTTACACACCAAAAGCGAATGTAATTAACGGAAAAGTTATAAAGAACGATAAAGGCGAATACGAAGCTCCGAATCATTCCGGTTCACATAAATAAACAATGGATTTGAGAGGAGAATATTTATGTCAAGAAAATTTTCGCTTGCTTATCTTACGATACCCGGGACTAGCCCAGTGGATCAGATTAACATTGCTGCGGAGGCAGGATATGATTACGTAAGCCTCCGGCCGATTCCTATGCATCTTCCTAATGAACCCCTTTTCCAGTTTGATAAGGATAGGAAACTGTTCAATGACATAAAACAAGCACTGTCGGCAAACGATATAGGACTTTTGGATATAGAGCTGGCCCGAGTAAGAGAGGACCTGAACGTTGAGGATTATGAATCCGCATTTTCTGCCGCGGCGGAGCTTGGAGCAACCGATGTGCTTTCAAGCATATGGTCCAAGGACAAGGCTTATTACTATGGTGAGTTTGAAAAAATATGCGACCTTGCTGCAAA
>JAAYJF010000106.1 GCA_012523075.1 Clostridiales bacterium
AGCTCTTCCCAAAGGTCTTGGCTATGCCCCCCACTATGGGTATCATACTTTTTAGAATAGGATGCAGTTTTCCCTTCATACCCACTACCCTCCCAATACTACATTAATAAGCTTATCCGGCACCACTATAACCTTTTTTACAGTGCCACCATCGGTATGGGCCCTAACCCTTTCGTCTTCCAGCGCCAGCTGGGCCATTTCTTCCTTTTTCATTCCCGGGTGTACCTGGATACGGCTCCTTACCTTACCGTTAACCTGCACCACCACCGTAACACTGTCCCTGATTAGATGCTCTTCTTTATAAGACGGCCACCGTTGCAGGTGAACACTACCGGCCTCTCCAATCATTTCCCACAGCTCTTCGGTTATATGCGGAGCAAAGGGTGCCATCAGCACTATCAGCTTGGTTAGCCCTTCCTTAAGCACCGCGGGAGTGGCCCCGGGGTCTTCTTTGTACTGGTAAAGTGCGTTCACCATTTCCATTACGGCGCTTATGGCTGTGTTAAAATTGAAACGCTCTTTGATATCCTCGGTGACCTTCTTTACGGTACGGTTTATTACATATAGCATTTCCCTATCTTCTTCATTCAGATGTCCGCTGTCTATTTTTCCGGCGTTTGCCACCACATGGGTGCTTTCTTCCACCAGCCTCCAGATTCTATTAAGGAACCGGTAGCAACCCTCCACGCCCTGGTCACTCCATTCCAAATCCCTTTCGGGCGGTGCGGCAAACAGTATAAACAGTCTTGCAGTATCCGCTCCATACTTTTCAATAATATCCTCGGGGCTTACCACGTTGCCCTTGGACTTGGACATCTTGGCCCCGTCTTTTAGCACCATACCCTGGGTAAGCAGATTTTTGAAGGGCTCGTCACAGGAACAAAGCCCGAGGTCGCTAAGCACCTTTGTAAAGAACCTTGCGTACATAAGGTGCAAAATTGCGTGCTCCACACCGCCTATATACTGGTCAACCGGCATCCATGCATCAGCCTTTTTCCTATCAAAGGGCGCCTTTGTGTTCTTAGGGTCTGTAAACCTCAAGAAATACCAGGATGAACACACAAAGGTATCCATAGTATCCGTCTCCCGCCTTGCCGGCTTACCACATAGCGGACAAATGGTGTTTACAAATTCCTCGCTCATTGCAAGGGGCGAATCCCCCATACCGGTAAGGGCAATATCAATGGGCAGTATTACAGGCAGATCCTCCTCCGGCACCGGTACCTCGCCACAGTCGGGGCAGTATACTATAGGTATTGGCGTTCCCCAGTACCTCTGTCTTGATATCAGCCAGTCCCTCAGCCTGTATTTTATCTCCCTATTGCCCCTTCCCTTGCGTTCTAAGTCCGTTACTATTCTCTCTATGGCCTCTGTGTAGTCCAGACCGTCGTATATGCCGGAATTGACCATGGTACCGGGTCCGTCATAGGCCTGGCCCTCCGGTGCTTCTTCTCCAGCCACCGGGCGCACCACCTCAATTATATCCAGATTATACTTGGTGGCAAACTCGTAGTCCCTCTGGTCATGGGCGGGCACTCCCATTATGGCACCGGTCCCGTATTCGTAAAGTATATAGTTTGCCGCGTATACGGGGAGTCTCTTGCCGTTGGCCGGGTTGATAGCGTATCTGCCTAGAAACACCCCTTCCTTCACCAGCTCGTTGGAGGTCCTCTCCAGCTCGGACATCTTCTTGATTCCGTCCAGAAATGCGTCAAATTCCTCTTCCCGTCCGGTACCCTTTACAATATCCCTGCACATTGGGTGTTCGGGGGCAAGACACATGAAGGTAGCACCGAAAACCGTATCCGGCCTGGTGGTGAACACCCTAATATCCTGCTCTAACCCTTCTACTGAAAAATCGATAGAGGCCCCTTCGCTTCTGCCTATCCAGTTCTTTTGCATCAATTTTACCTTGTCCGGCCATCCCTCCAGTTTTTCCAGGTCATCCAGCAGCCGCTGTGCATAGTCGGTTATCTTGAAAAACCACTGCTCCAGGTCTTTTTTGGCCACTGCGCTCCCGCATCTTTCGCATTCTCCGGATATTACCTGCTCGTTCGCCAGAACGGTGGTGCAGGAAGGACACCAGTTTACCTGGGACCGTTTTTTATAGGCAAGCCCGTTTTTATAAAGAAGCAAAAACAGCCACTGATTCCATTTGTAATAATCGGGGTGACAGCTGGCTACTTCCCTGTTCCAGTCATAGCTTATACCCAATCTCTTTAGCTGTTCCCGCATGCTTTCTATATTGTTCCATGTCCACTCGTTGGGGTGGGTTTTATGCTTTATTGCCGCGTTCTCGGCGGGCAACCCGAAGGCATCCCAGCCCATCGGGTGCAACACATCGCTTCCGTTCATTCTTTTAAACCTGGACACCACGTCGCCTATCGAATAGTTCCTCACATGGCCCATATGAAGCTTTCCGGAAGGGTACGGGAACATCTCCAGGGTATAGTACCTGTTGTCACCAGAATCATCAACGGCATAAAGGTCCTGCTCCTCCCAGTATGACTGCCATTTCTTTTCTATCTTTTCGAATTCATATCTCATCGTCTTCTACCTCCGTAGCCGGTAAATTATAATAAAAAACCCCCGTCCCTGTTTTAGGGACGAGAGGCCGTATGCTCGCGTTACCACCCTAATTGACGGCTTAAATGCCGTCCCCTCGGTCGATTAATATGGGAATCACCCCTGCATTGACTTATCAGGCGAGTTTGGCCTTAAGACCTGACGGTTTTCACCGGACACCGCCTCTCTTTGAAAGCCCGCCGGCCTACTACTCCTGCAAATACATCAGCCCTATCGGAATTTACAAGTATTATATGGCATTTCTGAAGCGGTGTCAATAAGTAACGGGTCAAAAGGCCAGTACCTTCGCGTCCCCCCACAGCTTTTCCAGGTTGTAGAACTCCCTCTCCCGGGAATGGAATACGTGCACCACCACATCGCGGTAATCCAGCAGTATCCATTTCTCTTCCCTGTAGCCCTCCGCATGGCCCAGCTCATGTCCCGCCTGCTGCATCCTTTCCTTAATCTCGTCGGCAATGGACTTCACCTGGGTACTTGAATTCCCACTGCATATCACGAAATAATCCGCCAGTACTGACACGTCCCTTATATCAAGTACCGTAATATCCAACGCTTTCTTGGTTGCGGCCGCCTGCGCCGCAAGCCTGGCCATATTCTGTGTATTGTTTATAGTATTACCTCCCTGCGCTTAAAGGTTACTTCTATCCTTTCCAAGGATAACGGTTACATCCGCCTTGGCTTCCTCGTCCACATCCACCTGGTATCTTTCAACGTCCAGTATCTCTGCCACTTTTTTTGCGTTATCCCCCTGCCCCTTCCGGTCGTAGACACGGGTATTGCTATACTCGGTCCCGTCAGCATTGCCTACGCTTATCACGTCAAAGCCTTCACCCTTTAGCATATCACCCACCCTGGCGGCCAGGCCGGCCACTCCGCTTCCGTTGAGCACCTCCACCTTAACCGTGCCATTGCCCGCTTCCGGTTTGCCGAACACCACCGAGACCAAATCCCGAGTCTGCTTCTCGT
Organism: Clostridiales bacterium; assembly: GCA_012523075.1. GTDB lineage: Bacteria > Bacillota > Clostridia > Ch29 > Ch29 > JAAYEV01. Next base: position 3,553 of record JAAYJF010000106.1, read on the forward strand.
CGTATAAAAAGTAGGAAATGCCGTTTATATATTTATCATCCCCCGGGAGCCGGTACATATTAATGGATTCCTTTCTTATCCCCGCAGCCCTGAAGGCGTATTTGCTCATCTCGGCGGGGGTCATGTTTGTGCTTAAGTGGTTGCTTAGTGTATCGGCTATGGCGGGTAGTCTCAGTATGGTGCCGGCGCTTAAGACCTTATCTATAACCGAATCGATAAGCGCCTGCTGGGCCCGGATTCTTCCTAGGTCACCATCGGGATAACCTTCTCGGTTGCGGACATACTGCAGTGCCTTTTCGCCGTTTAGCGTCTGCCATCCCTTTTTAAGGTTAATACGAAGCGGTGGATTGTCGCAGGGGTCGGAATAATTCATATCAAAGGGAACGTTTACCCTTACCCCTCCTAAGTTGTCTATAAACTGCCTAAACCCCGCATAGTCAATCTTGAAATAATAGTGCACGTCTATACCAAGAAATTTGCTCACCGTATCCATGGCCAGCGCAGCACCCCCGTAAGCGTGGGCATGGCCCAGCTTGTCAAGGCCCTTGCCCTTTATTGCCACCCTTGTATCCCGGGGTAGTGATATAAGGTCAGCTCTGTTTTCTTCCGGGTCGAAGCTTGCCAGAATCATCGTATCGGTCCGGCTTGGGGCCCTGCTGTTGGTCGGGTCCCCCAGGTCGGTGCCCATCACCAAAACGTTAACCCTCTCATCCTTTGCAGGAGGCGCGGGTATCTGAAAATTAGGGTCCTCCGTCAATTCCCCCGGTTCTTCCGGTCCCAGGGAACGCAAAAAGAAAAAAAGTGCGGAAGCCGATACAATCACAAGGGCAAGCAAAGCTATACCCGCTATTTTCAAAAATTTTTTCATTAAGACCACCCCGTTCATCTTTGGGCCAGGTAATGGTTTCTGGCGTCTATCGTATCAAGATGTATAAGCATTCTCTTCTCTAGCAGATGGGATAAGGTGTTTTCCATCGCATACAGCACTGCCTTATCCAGGCTTTGTTCTAATATTTTCCTTGCATCGCCGACACCGGGGAAGTCCCTGTGAGGCTCGGTATAATCGGCTATGAAAACTATCTTCTCAAGCAGTGACATACCCTTCCTGCCGGTTGTATGATACCTTATGGCGTCCAAAACTTCCCTGTCGTTTATATTGTATTTAAACCTTGCCAGCGCCTCGCCTATCACCGCGTGAATAATACCCGGCGAATTTTTCGTAACATCATCTAATATAATACCAAATTTGTCTGCTTCCTTCAATGCCTCCCCAAAACTTAAATCCCTTGCGCAATCGTACAAAATCCCCGCCGTTTCTGCCTTGCGCTCATCGGCGCCAAAGCGCCTGGCAAGTATTACCGACAGGTCCGCAACGCGCAGTGAATGAACATACCTTTCACCGGACAAAACGGTTTTTAGTTTTTCTTTCAGGGCATCTATTGGCCTCAGCAGGACCACTCCTCTTTTTATAACCAAACGATATTGTATATAAGACGTTTCATTTGTTCTATTTGTTCCAGAATGTTTAATTATTGCGGAAAACTCTACCCAATAACTATCACCTAGGGCCTATATACAATGCACTAATAGTATTAAATTCTTTTATCTGTCACTTAAGAGGGCGAAGCCCGAAGAATCCGATTTTGTCGCTTAAGAACGTAGTGAAGAATCCGGCTTTGCCGTTCTGAGGGCGAAGCCCGAAGAATCTTCCTGGAGATAAACACAAGGCCCTTCGCTTCGCAAGATCCTTCGCTTTGCTCAGGATGACAAAAGGGGCGCTCAGGATGACAGCTGCTTCGCTCAGGATGGGCTGTGTAAAATCTTTATCACGTTAACTATAGCCACTAGCCAGTACATCATCGGTACAGCCCTTTCTCCAGTATATATTTTTCCACCTTGTCGGGCAGAAGGTACTTTATTGTAATGCCGCTTTTCACCCTGCGCCTTATCTCGGTTGATGAAAGCGCCAGGGCCGGCACCTCTATCATATGAACATTGTTCCTGGATACCCGCTCCAGCTCGTCCACCATATTTACGAACTTGTTTATATCCGAACCCGGTCTGTAGGCAGACACTATCCTGCACAGCCTCAGAATGGTGGATACGTCCTTCCATGTCAATATCTCCATAACCGCATCGGCACCGGTTATAAAATAAAACCGGGTGTCCTCGCCGTATATTTTTATAAAATTCTTAAGCGTGTCAACGGTATAGGTATATCCCTCCCGTTTTAGTTCTATATCAGATACTTCAAAATATGGGTTGTTGGAAGTGGCAAGAATCGTCATATTAACCCTGTCCACACCCGGGCTTATTGGCTTGTCCTTCTTGTGCGGAGGATTTCCAGATGGCACAAACACCACCTTGTCCAGGCAAAACTTATCCCTTGCCGCCTCCGCTGTAACCAGATGCCCGTAATGGATTGGGTCGAAGGTTCCCCCCATTATACCTACCTTTCCGGCTCCCATGTATGTGTATCCACCTCCAAGTGCTGCAAATATAAATACACCTAACATTATACAGCATTATCTGCAAAAAAACAGCACCATTGAACAATCAAAGTTTTATACGCTCGC
>JAAYJF010000048.1 GCA_012523075.1 Clostridiales bacterium
CGCCGTCGGAACTAATGCGTACCGAAGACGGGGCGGTGGTATCGAATCTCAAGCCCACCCGTATCGTCTCAGGGGGACCGGCTTTCGTCCACGCCGGTACTAATGCCCATATCATAATTATTACTGCAGCTATTAGAGTTTTCTTTCCTGCCATGGTATACCCCTCCCGTGCTCTATGCGTCCTAAAAATACTTCGACAGGAAATCCCTTACTCCTTTCAAAAAAAACAAAATTTCGACCCGTATATAGGCTTGATGTCATAAAAACCAATATAGGGCAGTCCCATTTAAAAAACATTGCTAAACCTTTAATAATATGGTATAAAAATATTGGAGTAGACTTTGTTATATATAAAATGTTAATAATACTACATTACTTTACTTGTCATTTAAGAGGGCGAAGCCTGAAGAATCCGACTTTGTCGCTTAAGAACGTAGTGAAAAATCCGACTTTGTCGCTTAAGAGGGCGTAGCCCGAAGAATCTTTTGGAATCAGACATAAGATCCTTCGCTTCGCTCAGGATGACAACTGTGTAAAGTCATTATCACGAATATATTTGAGTTCAATTATTTTCTATCAAAACGGGGGGATGAGGATGCAACGTGCAAACCAGAAGGTACAACGAGCGGTATTATGGCTGGAGACAATAATTGCCACCTTCGTAATAATAAGCGTAATAATTGGTGCTGTGGAATTATTTCAGTACGTAAAAATAATACTGTTTGCCCAGCCTCCGGACATATATAACAATTTCCGTGATATGCTAGGTTATGTACTGCTTCTTGTTATAGGCCTGGAACTGGCCCTTATGCTTATCCGCCACACCCCCGGTAGCGTTATAGAAGTGATGTTTTTCGCCATAGCCCGTAAGGTGCTGATATATACAACCGAGACCTATGAGTTTTTGCTTGGGGTGATAGCACTGGCCGGACTGTTTGCTATAAGGCGATTCCTCTTTGTACCCAAAATGGCCGAAATTGACGGCATAACGTTAAGCGCCGCTACCTCCGTGAAAGACGCTAACAGGATAGTTGGATGCAATATCCCGGAAGATATCGCAAACACCCTAGGTGGTGTTATTTCCAGGCTCGCGGAAACCTATGACGAAAAAATAGAAATAGGCAGAAACTTTCACATAGCCGATGTAAATATGCAAATTGTTGCTACAGTAGGAGGAGTAATAGAAAAAATCAAAGTGGACAAATTAGATAAATCCGTCCACTAAACCTTTATAGTAACCGTACAATACAGGTGTTTATACAAAGATAGGGCACCGGCCTCCGGGTTTACCCGGACAGCCGGTCTATTTATTGAACATCCGTTTTATTATATCTTCAAATGCTTCCGGTCGGTTTTTTCTGTTTTTATTAAAATTTTTTACTATGCTACCAGCGTTACTAATTTTTTTCTCATCCTTTTTTTCGCTGTTATTTTTACCTTTGCCGTTTCCCGGGTTGCTGTTACCGGGCTTTTCTCTGCCATCCCGACCACGGTTTCGTTCCTCTTCACGGCCATTGTTTCCGCTGTTGTCACCACCCCGTCTATCCTTGCCGCTACCCTTATCATCCTTTTTGTCCCGTTCATTGTCTTTAGGGCCGTTGTTATTCTTTCTGTTAACATCCTTTCGGTTATTGTCCCTGATTTTGTCCCTGTCGTCCCTGTTGTCGTCGCTTTTCCTGCCCTTGCTGTCACGCTCACTACTCTTATCACGGCCATTATTATTGTCACGGCCACTATTATTATCACGGCCGTTAATCTTGCCGTGGCCATTATTGTCAATTCTGTTGTTCCAGCTACTACCACCGGTATCCTTTTTGTTTTTGTCCTCGCCTTTCTCCTCATCCCGGTTGCTGCTTTTTCTTAACTTATCACGGTTCTTTTCAAAGAGATTTGCCAGTTCCTCGTTGTTTTTTCTTGCCCTCTTAAGTATGCTTCCCAAGTCGCCCCCGGCCCTGCTTATAGCGGATACTATTGATGAACCCTTCACATCCTCAATATCCATTTCAAGCTGGTCATCGCTGGCTTGTAGCGCAATAAGGTATTTCCCTGCTGAAACCCCTGCCTTGTCCGCTTCCTCCCTAATCTCCTTTGTAGCCGAAAGCACTCCCGTTTTTACGTTTAGGTTGTTTTCCCCGACGGTTTTGTTTATGGCGACAGAAATTTTCTCTTCAAGGCCGATGTCTTTTCCCTTTTTCATAACTGTGGTCGCTACCACCGCCCCTTCATCCCCGGTAGACGCGAACCCCAGCTGATATGCTCTTTCAACAAAATACTCAATCCCGGATTGGATATCTTTGCCCTTCAGGCTGGAACCCTCCAGTACGGCGGCGCCTTCCTCATTTAAGGGCTTAGCCCTAATAATTTTTTCCTTCCCGTTAATGACAAACTCTGTGCTCGGGTTTATATCCAGTGTAACGTAGGCGTAAACAGCGTTATTCAGAAATACCGTGGTAGCTACCACCGGCAAAACAATGGCAATAAGAAATACTGCGGCAACCGCAGCCCATCTCCTGGCGCCATAGGCAAACCATTTTTGCACAGGGCTGTTTTTAGAGCTTTCCGCTTCTATTTCCTGACCCAAGTCATATTGTCCCTCGGGGAGTAAAACCTTTACAAACTCACTGTCCCGAGTCAGGATGACAGCTTCTCTTCCCGATATGCTCATTATTATTCCCCTGAGCATGTACCCCACCTCTATCTCTGAATGTAATCCTTAAGATAATAATAATCCCCTGATAGTATAAGCACTATGGCGATGATATACCTTCTATGCCGCTCAAGAGTTTTTCTGCTATACTTCGTTCGGGCAAGCATATCCGCCAGCGGTAGTTGCCCTGTTTTTCTTAAATGCTCCAGAAGCTTCGGATTGTTGGCAACAATACCCGCCGCCTCCACCGCCCTTGCCCGTGCATCCCTCTTCTTGGGTGCTGCATCTACCAGGCTTTCGAAGGAAATACCAAACTCCTGCAATGCTATTTTGTAATCCTCTATTTCCAGTTTTCTGTTTTCCTGATCGGTTGCCAGTTTATACCTGTCAAGAGATGCTCCGTATTCTATATAGGGGCTTTCGTCCTCCAGTGCCTGCATGGACACTTCGCAGACCCTTTTGCTCTGCCTGCTGCAGTAGTCCATAAGACGCCTTCGAATTACTACCCTGGCGAAGGCAAAGAAAGAAACACCCTTAGCACTGTCAAAGCTATCAATCGCCTCGTTGAAAGCAAGAAGACTTATACTGTACTCCTCATCAACACCGGGGCTTATAAACCTGCCTGTAAAGTCCGATGCCGTCTTAAGTATAAATGGGGTGTATTTTGTAATAACACTCTCCCTTATTTGCTTGTCGTGTTTGGCCTTTTCGACGAGGGCTGCTGTCTCCTTCACACCCCACACCTCGCTTTATATATTATTCTTATTTAAGACGGATTTTTTGGGGGTGATGTTCCATTTATCTGCGTAGTATTAGGTTTAAGATTAGAGTTAGCACAAGGCTTACAATAATTGAAGTGGCCAGCGGGAAATAGAAGGTGGTGTTGCCCCTTTGCATGAAAATATCCCCCGGCAGCCTACCCAGTCCCAGTTTGCCCAGCAGCACCAAGGACCCTCCCACAAGGACCAGTATGAGCCCCAGCGTAAGTATCATCTTTCCAACTGCATCAAGCCCCATGCCCTTTATTCCTCCTTTTTAGCCTTACCTAAATGCTTGTACGCAAGGGACGTGACCACCCTCCCCCGGGAAGTCCTGTTTATAAATCCCATTTGCAGCAAAAAAGGCTCTATTACTTCTTCTATAGTCACGCTCTCCTCACCTACTGCCGCAGCTATGGTATCAAGTCCCACGGGGCCGCCGTCAAATTTCTCAATAATTGTTTCCAGGATAAGCCTATCCAGCTCGTCAAGGCCGCCTTTGTCCACCTCGAGAAGTTCCATGGCTTCCCTTGTAATGGCAAGGTCCACCGCACCGTTTGCCCTTATCTGGGAATAATCCCGTATCCTCTTTAGAATCCTGTTGGCTATCCTTGGCGTGCCCCTCGACCGGGCGGCAATCTCCTCTGCCGCTTCCTTACTAATATCTATATTCAAAATACCAGCGGAGCGTATTATTATTTTCTCCAGGTCCTGGTTGTTATAGAAATCCAGTCTTGAAATTATTCCGAATCTTGCCCTTAAGGGGGATGTAAGCATACCAGCCCTAGTAGTGGCACCGACCAGCGTAAATTTCGGAAGGTCCAGCCTTATAGACCTTGCACTTGGTCCCTTGCCTATTATTATGTCCAGAGCGTAGTCCTCCATGGCCGGGTAAAGAATCTCTTCCACGCTCCTGTTAAGCCGGTGTATTTCGTCTATAAAAAGTACATCGTTCTCGCCCAGGTTTGTAAGTATAGCAGCTAAATCCCCGGTTTTCTCTATCGCCGGTCCGGAGGTTATTCTTATGCTTACCCCCATCTCTTTGGCTATTATATTCGACAGGGTGGTTTTACCCAGGCCGGGAGGCCCGTACAGCAGTACATGGTCAAGGGCTTCGTTCCTTTTTTTTGCCGCCTCTATAAATATGGAAAGCTTCTCCTTTACCTTGTCCTGGCCAATGTATTCATCCAAAAAACGGGGCCGCAGGCCGGCCTCGATATTGCCGTCCTCGCTGCTGTATTTCGCAGAAATCATCCTTTCTTCCATAAAACTTCCCACCCTTTACGATTTTAGTATCTTAAGACACAGTTTAATAAGCCGGGCGGTATCGGCCTCCTCCTCATCCACCCGGGAAAGCGCTCTTCGTACTCCGGTAGCATCAAAGCCCAGGGAAATCAGTGCCTCCAAGGCCTCCTTCCTATTGTCCGGCATGGCTTCTTGTTTGTATTCCCCGCCATATATATCCAGCTTGTCCTTGAGTTCCAGTATAAGCCGTTCACCGGTTTTCCTGCCTATTCCCGGAACTCTCATAAGCTCCTCCACCCTTCCTTCCACCACAAGGGTTGCAAATTCCGCCGGGGGCATGCTGGAAAGAATAGAAATGGCTACCTTAGGGCCTATGCCGCTTACGGTGATTAGCTTTTCAAAAAGGTAGAGTTCATCCTCCCCCAAAAACCCAAAAAGGGATATGGAATCCTCTCTTACTATCATTCGGGTATGAAGCTTTACCACTTCCCCCGGTGCAACCCTGCCTATGGTTGCAGCCGACGAAAATACCCTGTATCCCAAACCGTTTACGTCTATACTCAATGTATCCCGGTCAACGTCTTCCACCCTGCCCTTTATAAAGGAAATCATGACCTCAACTCCTATTCAGTATATGCTGCATTTTGTATGAGCTGCCGTGACACAGCGCCACCGCCAGCGCATCCGCCACGTCGTCCGGCCGCGGAATCTCCCTAAGGCCAAGCAGCAGCTTAACCATTGCCTGCACCTGTTTTTTTTGCGCCCTACCGTATCCCACCACCGCCTGCTTTACCTGAAGCGGCGTGTACTCGTATATGTCCAGCCCGGCGTTTGCTGCCGCAAGTATGGCTACTCCCCTTGCCTGCCCGACTATAATGGCGGTTTTGGCGTTCTTGTTGAAAAACAGTTCCTCCACCGCAGCACACTGCGGTTTGTACTCTTGAAATATGCTTGTAAGGCCCTTATAAACTTCCACCAACCGCTGGCAGGTGTCCAACCTGGCCTCGGTGGTTACCTTGCCATAGGCTACCGGCCTGAAACTGTTGGCGGATTTGTCTATTATCCCGTATCCTGTAATGGCAATGCCCGGGTCTATTCCTATTATCCTCATTTAGGCCACCTCCAATATGCAAAAAAGGGGACATACATCTCATATCCCACTTCCCACACGTATGTCCCCATTAGAATGTATTCGACAATAAAATGCCTATCCCTTTTATCCTAAGCAAAAAAGAACAGTAAAACTGTTCTGGCTTACAAACTACCAACTTCCCACCTCACACCTCCCACATCACACATCTCATACCACACCTCTTAACTACCCAGGTCCTCCAGGTAATGATTCACCTCTTCCATGCTGTCAAGAA
>JAAYJF010000119.1 GCA_012523075.1 Clostridiales bacterium
ACCTTTGCGTTTTTCAGCAGGTTTTCGATTGTGCTTATCCTTCCTTCAATAAAAGCCTGTTCCTTTTTTGCCTCGTCGTATTCTGAATTTTCGGTTATGTCACCAAAGTCTATCGCCTGTTTTATCCTTTCGGCTATTTCCCGCCTCTTTTTGGTTTTCAAAATCTCCAGTTCTTCTTCAAGCTTCTCGAGACCCGCCAAGGTTAAAACAATTTCTTTCTGAACCATTATATGTCTCCCCTTTAACTTGATTCGTATTAAAACTATACTATATCCTTGATAATATATGTCACGCTTTTGTTTTTATTCTAATGAAATGTCGGGTAAATTTTACCTTAATACATATTGCAAGCACTGCGACTTTGGTTCCACAGTGCCGGGCATGCTGTAATTATAATTTATGTTATAGAGTATGTCAAGACGCGTGACCTTGCTACTCTTTACTCCCGGCAGCCATCAGGAAATCCCGGGCCACAGCCAGTTCGTCATAATGGTCAAAATTGTTCCTGTAAACCTCTATTATAAAGGGTCCTTGGTAACCTGTCCTTTCAAGGGTCTCAAACAGCGCCGGATAATCCACCTTCCCGCGGCCCGGCAAGAGGCACATACTGCCCGGCGAAAAGTCGTTTATATGCACCGTAACCAACCTCTGTCCCATAATCTCCAGATAACGCTCCACCGGTATCCCACTTCTGTTGGCTTGTTTTAAATCCAGAGTGAAGTTAATATTCGGGCTTGTCGTGTTGTCCATTACCAGCTGCATTAGGTCCGGGTCATGGGAAAGACACCAGTACACGTTTTCCCAGGCCAGAGAAACGTCATGGGCAGCAGCACTCTCGGCAAGGCTGTCCATTTCGGCCGCTATATCCATGAGTTCCGAGGCCTCATTGCCAAACCATTTCCTGGAGGGCCCGTGGAAGGTAATATGCTTTGCACCAAGTATTTCGGCGCCCTTTACAACCCTGAGAAATGTGTCCCAGGCATCCTTCTTTCTGGGACCATATTTATCAAACAAAAAGGGCTCGTGCTGAATGGCGAAGGAATGCACAGAATACACGCTAAGTCCGTGACTGTCTGCATTCTCCTTCAAACGCTTACAGTAATCCTCTTGGTACTCGGATGCCGTCTCAAGGAAAACCTCAATGGTTTTAAAGCCCATTCCGGCAATTATCTTTATGGTGTCCTCGGTAAAAACTTCGGGATAAAAACACGCGGTAGATATTGCAATGTCCATCTTCAATTCCCCTTCCCAAATCTATATATATAATACCAGAAAAAAGGAAGGTTATCATAAAAAAAGAACCGACCCCTTTATATTTATGGTTGTCGGTCCCCAATAGCGTATTATACCCTTTTCTCTAATTCTTTGTACGCGGTAAACCCATTGGGGTTCTTAATACCCGCCAGGGTAAACCCGTGCTTTTTACCAAGCTTCCATATCTCCTTTACTCTTTCCGGCTCCAGGCGGTTTCCTATGGAGTAATTCTCAAACCGACCCTCCATGGCAAGTATCATGGTCTCGGCCATGCAAGCATAGCACATTCCCGGCGGAAGGCCAAAGCTAAAGTTAAAGTTAACGTTCCCGGGTACCTTAACCACACCGCCTTCTATTATAAGTACGTCCTTCCTGAGCTGCGACACCTTTGCTGATACATCCCTGGGCCTTGCCACGTCACAGACAATGGCTCCCCTCTTTAAATGCTCGGGCATAATAATTGTATCAACCGAACTGCTAACCGTTATCACAACGTCCGCCCTTTTTAAGGGCCCCTCAGTACGGTTGGTGGTGTGCACCGCAAGGCCTGTCAGTTGCATTATCTCCCCGGCCAGTTGCTCAAGTTTCTCCATGTCCCTGGATACCAGTGTCAAAAATCGGGCCTCCGGGGCCAGTATTTTGGCACAGGCACTTCCTATGGAGCCATTAGCACCGACAATGACTATTTCCGAATCCCCCAGCGTCTTTCCGACGGCGGAACAGGCTTTCCTTACCGCCTCCAGGGCAGTAGCAACGGTGTAGGAATTGCCTGTTGTAACGGGTATTTCAAGGCCTTCTGCTATGGAAAGGCCCTTATCACCAACCACAGAGGTGAAGGCACCAAGGCCCACTATCTGTGCCCCCATACCCTGCGCCATCCTGCAAGCCTTCAGTATCCTCCCCCGGACCAACTCCTCCGGCAGCCCGAGCATCTGCTCCGGCAACAAGGGTACCGCCACAAAACACCCCTCCGCACTTCCGGCTGGAGATTCTATGCCGGTTATTTCGGACACCCTAATAGGGGGCAACCTTTCCGTTATTTTTTTCATTACCCCTTCGGGAATCCTCTCTGCAAAGGGAAACTTTCTGCTAAAATCACTGATACATAAAGGGTGGATAATAAACCCAAACTTTCCCATTCTATGCTTTACCTCCTGTTACAGCCTTAGCGTTCAGGTATTCGATCCTCGGTTTTATGCCCATGCGCTTAAGGTAATGATTATATTCCTCCGGAGTGAGTTCCATCTTACCCTTACCGGCAAGCGCTACTATTATTGCCTCCATCACATTGGTGCCAAAGGACCTACCGTTGTACTCGGGCGTTGTTGTAATGAGGGTTTTAATCCCGGTACCCGACAGGTGCTCAATATCTGCTGAGGTCACCGTATTGGTTATTATGACCTTGCCTGTAAGCAGACGGGGAAGGTATCTTTTTATGTAAAGGTAATCCCCGGCTATTATGTCAGCGTTTTGATAAAAGGCTTCAAACCTATCGCTGGATACCTCCTGACTCTTTCCGGTGGGATAGAGCATCTCAAAGGGTAGGCGGCAGGCAATGGGCGCAACAACCCGAGCTATCCTGTACAGCGCCCGAAGGGAGTTAAGCTGCTTAGGGATCCCTAATGCAAATATCAAATCACCGCAGACCACCTTGGCCCCCGCCTCCTGGAAGGCCTCGGCCATCCCGAAGCGGTCCATTGCTGATACCACCAGCACCTTTTTATCTTCAAGGTTTACTACTTTGTTCTCGCTAATATACCTTATTACGTTTCTTTCCAGCGTATTTTTAAGTCCGGTACCGTCTACAATGGGAGTTGTTACCGCCGCTTCCTTAAGGGGCAGTGCATCTTTTATTGTATAACGCCGGTTCCCTCCGCATATGTAAAGGTCAATGCCCCCCATACCAAAGGCGTCAACCCGGCCGTCGTTTTCTTTTATTAATTGTATTGCTTTTTTGATGTCTCCATCGGTTCCCCTTCTCTCTAGGACAAATTCCTGCCCCATTATGCACGTCTCAACCCTATGATCCCGGGTGGAGGAACCGATGCTGACGCTGAGTACCCTTTTCATTTTTACCCCTCCCTGTTGTATTGTAATGCATTCAAAACCTCGATAATGTCCTGTGAAGGTATATATACGCCCCGGGTTATGGGAGATGCCCCTATATGCTTTCTTATAACCTGGCAGTCCACCAGCGCTTCAATCAGCTTGCTCCTTTTATCGGATGCAAATATTACAACCGTATCACACTGACGGGCCTTCACTATCCAGTCCATAATGGAATTTAAAAGCTCTCTGCCGCTCCTTTCATCGACAAAGGCCAGCCTCTCTTCCTCTGTCATTACCAGATGAAAATTAACGCCGTAACGGTCCAGAATTTCTATTATCTCCTGCTTGTTTTCCACCGGAAAGGCCACAAAGGCTACGCTGTCACCCTTCCTGACCTCCCCAAGGCTCTCCAGCCGTGATACAAAGGTCCTGTCGGTGCCGATTCTGTCGGCTATATCCTGCTGGGAAACTCCTTTGCTTCTCATGTCGATTATTTTGTCTATTATTTGATAAAGCCTATCCTTGTCTATTGATTTATTGCCCACCCGGACAATGTCCATTGAGTACACCTCCCATACTTAAGGTCAGTGCCCACTAACCATTAACCACTAACCACTAATAATAGTATGTGCACAAAGTTGTGCATTATTATTTTATGCTTTTTGCCGTCCTCTTTCAATACACAAAATAAAAAAGAACGCCTTTTAACGGTGTCCTTCAAGCTCTTTTTCATAATCTTTCAGCAGACAGAAAAGCTGCTCCCGGGTCTTTGCCCCGTTGACGCATTTCCTCACGGCGGCGGCGTTTTTAAAGCCTTTCAGATACCAGCCTACGTGCTTTCGCATCTCCCTTATGGCAACGCTTTCACCCTTATGCCGTATACAAAGGTCGGTATGCCTTCTTATCATCGTAAGCACTTCTCCGATATCCGGGGGCTGTGTGTATAACCCCTCTTTGATTAGTTTAAGGCTTCTGTTAAATATCCATGGGTTGCCCCTTGCACCCCGCCCTATCATAACGGCGGCGCAGCCGGTTTTTTGAAGCATGGCCAATGCATCCTCTGGGGTAAATATATCACCGTTACCTATAACCGGTATGCCGAGGTCCTTTGTAATATCAGCTATTATGTCCCAGTCAGCGGTCCCACCGTAGAACTGTTCCCTGGTCCTGCCGTGTATCGCAACGGCGGCGGCACCGTTTTCCTCGGCTATTCTTGAAATAAGCGGCGCATTAACGGTGTTTTGATCCCAACCCTTACGGATTTTCACGGTAAGGGGCACCTTTATGGTAGCGGATACCCTTTTTACTATCTCCCCCACCAGCTTCGGCTTTTGCATCAAGGCGCATCCGTCACCGTTCTTTACAATTTTTGGGGTGGGGCATCCCATGTTAATGTCTATTATATCCGCTCCGACTTCACATAGCCCTGAAGCCACTTCCGCCAGCAGCCCGGGGTCCGAGCCGAACAGCTGTACCACCACCGGCCTGTCTTCCTGCCGAATACACAAAAGGTTTTCAGTTCTTTTGTTTTGAAAATGCAGCCCCTTGGCACTTACCATTTCCGTATAGGTTAGGCCGCAGCCCTGCTGCCTGCACAGCACGCGGAAAGCCCTGTCGGTTATACCCGCCATCGGGGCAAGAAATATGTTGTTGTCAAGCTTAACGTTTCCAATCCGCACGGGGTTCAACCCTCCCGCCCGGTCTGTTTCATATTCATCTGATAGATAATGTGCAGCCCATCAAGGGTAAGCAGGCCGTCCACCGCGTCAATAACCCGGGACTGACTGGCAATGAGCCTTGCCAGTCCGCCGGTGGCAATAACCTTTGCATTGTCCCAGCCCAATTCTTTTTTGAAACCTTTAACGATATGCTCAACAAGGCCGACAAATCCGTATACAATACCCGACTGCATACTACTAACAGTGTTTTTACACACATATCGCCCGGGCACCATCAGCTCCACCCTTGGCAGCTTTGACGCTCTCTGAAACAGTGCATCGCTGGATATTATTATTCCCGGTGCAATGGAGCCTCCAAGGTATTCCCCCTTTGCGCTCACCGCGCAAAAGGTGGTGGCGGTACCAAAGTCCACAAGTATTACAGGTCCTCCATACTTGTGAAGGGCTGCCACAGCGTTGACTATCCTGTCGGAGCCCACCTCCTTGGGGTTGTCGTATTTTATGTCTATCCCGGTCTTTACCCCGGGACCCACCACAAGGGGGTTAATGCCACTGTATTTATTCGTTGCCCGTACCAGGGAATGCATCAAGGGAGGCACTACCGATGATATTATTACCGCCTCCAGCCCGCGCATACTAAGTCCTTCATAGGCAAACAACTGGTTTATAAGCATGCCGTATTCATCCGTCGACTTGTTCCTATCGGTCGAAATTCGCCAGTGGGTTACCAGCTTTCCATTATCAAAAACACCCAGTAGAATATTGGTATTCCCTGCGTCCAAAACCAGTATCATAAAATCACCCGCTCGCCCGTAATAATTCTACCTGTCCATTCTAACACCAAAGAGGCTAGCTTTCAATATTTACAAATATCCTTCGGTACCCCTAACCGAAACATCTCCCGAAATAACCTCAATCCTTCCGTCTGAGGTCTCCACCAACAGAATCCCATCGTCGGTTATTTGTACAGCTTTACCACGAAAGGTATTGTCCATCTGTGAAACCCGTACTTCGTGGCCAAGGAGCACCGAGTGTTTGCGGCAGTCCTCCACCGCCGACCGGAAACCATCCCGCAGAAAGCCCTGATAACCCTCCTCAATTTTTTGCAGCAGGACCGCCAGCAGTTCTTTCCTGGACACGGGAAAACCGCATTCGCTGTTTATAAAGGTAATCTTATCCTTAAGTTCGTCGGGGATTTTTCCCCTATCCATGCTGACATTAAGCCCTATGCTTAATATGATGTGGTTTATTACATCGGCCTCGGCGTTCATCTCGGTTAGTATCCCGCATACCTTTTTATCCTTTATTATTATATCATTAGGCCATTTAATCCCCACTTTGAGGGAGGCAAATTTCTCAATGGCCTTAACCACCGCCACCGCAGCCACCTGGGTCAGTTGATGAGC
>JAAYJF010000128.1 GCA_012523075.1 Clostridiales bacterium
ATATGCGGGAGTAGCTCAGTGGTAGAGCGTCGCCTTGCCAAGGCGAAAGTCGCGGGTTCGAATCCCGTCTTCCGCTCCATACTAACAGGCCTAATAAAGGGTCTGTTTTTCGCATTGCTTGTTATAAGTTTACTGTTGTGTTATAATGTTTTAGTCAAATCGGGCGCAAGCTTTAAGCCCTGTACATATAAGCATAAGCCGGGAGCATTGCCGCATTATCACCGGCCTTAATAATAAGGAGGAGCATATATGAATTCCAAGTTGGAGAAAATAGAGAAGAATACCGCCACGCTGGAGATAGAAGTAAGCGAAGAACAGTTTGAAAAGGGCGTCCAGAAGGCATACAAAAAAAACGCCGGCAGGTTCAACATACCCGGTTTCAGGAAGGGTAAAGCACCAAGGGTTATTATAGAGAGACATTACGGCGAGGGCATTTTTTATGAGGACGCCATAAATGAGGTGTGCCCCGAAGCCTATCAGCAGGCGGTGGAGCAGCACGGCCTGCAGCCGGTTGACAGGCCGGAAATTGACATTGTGCAGATTGAAAAGCACAAGCCCTTTATATTCAAAGCGGTGGTAACCGTCAAGCCGGAGGTTACCCTCGGCGATTATAAAGGAATACGGGTGGAGAAAAAGGAATATCCTGTTACAGACGAGGACGTTGATAAGGAACTTGAAAGCATGCGCGATTCAAACGCCAGGATGGTGACGGTGGAAGACCGGCCCGCGAAGAAGGATGACATGGTAATAATAGACTACAAGGGCTTTGTCGGCGAGGAGCAGTTTGATGGCGGTACCGCCGAAAATCAGGTCCTGGTGCTGGGCTCCGGCCAGTTTATAGAAGGCTTCGAGGACCAGCTAATTGGTGCAAAGGCCGGGGACAGCATAGAGGTCAACGTAACCTTCCCCGAAGACTATCAGGCGGAGCACCTGGCAGGGAAAGACGCGCTATTCCAGGTGGACGTAAAGGAAGTAAAGGAGAAGGAGCTGCCAGACCTTGACGACGAGTTTGCCAAGGATGTAAGCGAGTTTGACACGCTGGATGAGCTCAAGGCGGATATTAGGACAAAGCTGGAGGAAAGGGCGGCCCACCGCGCCAAGCACGAGACGGAGGACGAGGTAATTAAAAAGGTAACCGAGCTTTCCGAGATTGATATCCCAGAGGTAATGATAGAAAAGCAGATAGACGCGATGGTGCGCGACTTTGAGATTCAGCTTATGTACCAGGGTATTAAGCTGGATGATTATCTTACCTATATTAAGCAGTCCATGGAGGACTTCAGGGCGGGGCTTGAGGACGGTGCCACCGAGAGGGTTAGAACTCAGCTTACTCTTGAAAAAATCTCAAAGGTGGAAGGAATAACCGAGACCGAAGAAGAATTAAACAAAGAGATAGAGGAATTGGCCAAAAGATACAAGCAGGAAGACATGGAGAAGTTCAAAAAGTCCCTGGGCGAAGACGAACTAAACTATATGAAAGAGAGTATTATAATAAGAAAAACCATTGACTTCCTGGTTGAAAATGCGTTGGCACAATAATAGGATTTAAAGGAGGTTTGAAGAAATGTCACTTGTTCCGATTGTAGTAGAGCAGACCAGCCGTGGCGAAAGGTCCTACGACATCTATTCAAGACTTTTAAAGGATAGGATTATTTTCCTGGCCGATGAGGTAAACGACATCACCGCCAGCCTAGTGGTGGCACAGCTTTTGTTCCTTGAATCCGAAGACCCGGACAAGGACATACACCTTTATATAAACAGTCCCGGCGGTTCAATCTCCGCCGGAATGGCTATATACGACACAATGCAGTACATCAAGCCGGACGTTTCTACCATCTGCGTGGGGATGGCGGCGTCTATGGGTGCTTTCCTGCTGGCAGCCGGTGCAAAGGGCAAAAGGCTTGCCCTGCCCCACAGCGAGATAATGATTCACCAGCCCATAGGAGGCACTAGGGGCCAGGCGGTGGAGATAAAGATACATGCTGAAAGGATTATACGGCTTAAGGATTCGCTAAACAGGATACTAAGCCAAAGGACCGGCCAGCCGCTGGAGAAGATTGAAAGGGATACCGATAGGGACTTTTTCATGACTTCAGAGGAAGCGGTCAAATACGGTCTTATAGACAGGGTAATAAAGTCCAGGCAATAACAAGATTAAGAGGGGTGGAATAATGACCAGGTTTGACGACAAAAAGCAGCTCAGGTGTTCTTTCTGCGGCAAAAACCAGGAGCAGGTCAAAAGGCTTATTGCCGGTCCGGGGGTCTATATTTGCGACGAGTGTATAGACCTGTGCCAAGAGATAATCGAAGAGGAATTTGAAGACGACCTGGACGAGGGCATAAGGGACATACCTAAACCAAAGGAGATAAAAGACTTTTTGGCACAGTACGTAATAAGCCAGGAGGACGCCAAAAAATTCATGGCGGTAGCGGTATACAACCATTATAAGAGGATTAACCGTTCGACCAGGGATGACGATGTTGAGCTGCAAAAGAGCAATATCTTGCTTATCGGGCCCACCGGCTCTGGTAAAACTTTGCTGGCACAGACGCTGGCAAGGATGCTTAATGTGCCCTTTGCGATTGCCGATGCCACCTCTCTGACCGAGGCGGGTTACGTCGGGGAAGACGTAGAGAATATCCTGCTAAAACTCATCCAGGCGGCGGACTTCGATATAGAAAGGGCCGAGAAGGGCATAATCTATATCGACGAAATAGACAAAATAGCGCGAAAATCAGAGAATCCCTCCATAACCAGGGACGTAAGCGGCGAAGGTGTGCAGCAGGCCCTGCTCAAAATTCTGGAGGGAACGGTGGCGAGTGTGCCCCCCCAGGGCGGGAGAAAGCACCCGCACCAGGAGTTTATACAGATTGATACAACCAATATACTGTTTATATGCGGCGGTGCCTTTGACGGGCTGGAAAAGCTGATTGAAAAAAGAATCGGTAAAAAGGCCATCGGCTTTGGTGCCGACATAACCAGCAGGGGAGATTCGGATATAGGCGCAATCCTCAAGCAGGTACTTCCGGAGGACCTCTTAAAGTATGGGCTGATCCCGGAGTTTATAGGCAGGGTGCCGGTAATAGTAACCCTAGACCCGCTTTCGAGGGACGACCTGGTATCCATACTCAGTGAGCCCAAGAATTCGCTGGTCAAACAGTATAAACAGCTATTTAGGATGGATGACGTGGAGCTGGAGTTTGAGGAGGGTGCCCTTGAGGTTATAGCCCAGAAGGCGCTGGATCGGAAGACCGGCGCCCGGGGCTTGAGGTCCATACTGGAGAGCGCCATGCGAAACGTTATGTACGAGATACCCTCCAGGGACGACGTGGAAAAATGCGTCGTCACCAAGGAGACCATAGAAAATAATATCGATCCCACGCTGGTGTTTGTGGAACCGGGGCTAAAGAGAAAGCCCAAGCAAAAATCCGGTAGAAAGAGTGCCAGCAAAACCAACGAAACCGCCTAAAAAGGGACAGGGGACGGTTCTTTGTCCCTCCTTGTCATCCTGAGCGAAGCGAAGGATCTAAAGGGGGCAAGGTACGGTTCTTCTGGTTAGAAATTAGCGATAGAGCGCTTCGGAGACCAATAGGGTTTCCGGGGTGCTTTTTTTATTTAGATAACAGACCATGCGGTTGTCATCCCGAGCGCCCTCCTTGTCATCCTGAGTGGAGCGAAGGATCTTATGTCTGCCTCCAGTCGGATTCTTCACTGCGTTCAGAACGACAAAGTCGGATTCTTCGG
>JAAYJF010000162.1 GCA_012523075.1 Clostridiales bacterium
TTATGAGGAAAATATTGTCTTTCACTCACTTATGATAAGGTTCACTGTTTATTATGCGGTAGGCGCGGTATATTTGTTCAAATACGATAACCGCCATAAGCCCTGGGTCCATTTCCATGGGGCCTATGGCTATTTTTACATCACACTCCATTTCGCCTGCACCAATAATTACCGCTACGTCGGACCTTCCGGTAAGGGCCAGGGAGCTAATCCTCTCCGCCAGCTCTTCGGAGGATATCGGCTGTCCCTTTGTTGATATGACAATCCTGAAATATTTGTCCGATATTTTCTTTGACAATTGGGAAGGGTTTTTTATACGGATTAGCTCCGTTTTGCAGTATCGGCCCAGTCGTTTGCGATATTCCGCTACCGCCTCCATATAAAATGTTTCCACTTTGCCTGCCACAAGTAATACTTTATAATTCATATTGTCCTCCCACGCTAGTTTCTTCCAAATTATATCATCAAACCCTTACTTTATACAACCGCAACACTATGGCGGATGGGGTAAAAAGTCTGATATAATAATAGTCAGGCCGGTTTTTTGGCACAGCGTATGGGCCAAGTGGGTCGCCATATAGTATAAGGGGGAAAACGATTATGAAGGAAACGGGGCAGCGTATTGTTAGGCTTTTTGTAGGGCTTTTTCTTTATTCCACCGGAATTGCAATGACTATAAACGCAAACGTAGGACTGGCACCCTGGGACGTGCTACACCAGGGGCTTTCGAAGACTATAGGCATTACCATAGGCCAGGCCAGTATAGGCATGGGGATTATCCTCGTAGTAATAAACAGTGTTATGAAAGAAAAGCTGGGCTGGGGAACCCTTTCGAATATGATATTCATCGGCCTGTTCCTGGACCTGCTGCTGCTCAACAACTTAATACCCCTTTTTGAAAATATAGTAGCAAGGTTTGCCATGATGGTTGGCGGCATGTTTATTATAGGCATAGCAACCTTTCTGTATATTGGCGTGGGTTTGGGTGCGGGCCCCAGGGACGGACTTATGGTGGTGCTGACCAAGATAACCGGCAAATCCGTCCGTCTTATACGCGGCTCCATTGAAACCGGCGTTGTGATTGTTGGGTTTTTGCTGGGCGGGTCGGTTGGGGTGGGCACCCTGGTTATGGCCCTTTCTATTGGGTATTTTGTACAGCTAGTTTTTCAACTGTTTAAGTTTGACGTCAACAAGGTGGAGCACAGGTTTATAGACCAGGATATTAAGCTGCTTAGAAAACTGCTTGCCCCCAAGGGGACGGACGTGGACGCGGAAGGCAAATAACAGTAAAAGGCAAAGAGAGCTTCGGCATACAAAAAAGGCTTAAAAGAGCTGTGTGAGGCGGGGGAAAAGCATGATAACAGACATAATGCGAAGGACGATACTTGGAAAGAAAGAAAAGTTTTTGTTCGAAGGCTATCGGGAGGGTATGATAGATTTTGAAAGTATAGGCAACGAAATAGGACTATATATCCACATTCCCTTCTGTAAGGATATATGTCCCTACTGCCCCTATAATAAAACAGTATATAACAGGGACATGGCGGGGAGGTACAAAAAAGCAATTATCAATGAAATAAATCTTTACAGCAACATACTTAAGGATAAGACTATAACGTCGGTATACATAGGCGGAGGCACTCCAACCCTTATGGTCGATGAGCTTAAAGAGGTTCTGGGGCTAATAAAAAAACTCTTTTGTTTCTCCGGAGATATAGGAATAGAAGTCCATCCGGCGGAAGCAAACGCTAGGCTGTTTGATATGCTGAAGGATATGGGCGTGAATCTGGTAAGCCTTGGGGCGCAGACCTTTAATGACAGCGTACTTGACTTCCTCGGACGGGGCTACAGCTCCGAGGAAGCAGAAAAGGCCCTGGCCCTGGTAAAAGGATACCATTTTGAGTGCGTGGATGTGGATATTATGACAAACCTGCCCGGCCAGACCATGGAGGATATAAGGCATGATGTTCTTAGGGCCTATTCCCATGATATAGACCAGCTGTCGGTGTACCCGTTAATTGTTTTTCCTATGACAAACATGGGTGAAGCGATCAAGAAAAGCGGGCTAAAACGGTACAGCAACCGGGATGAAAGGAGAATTCTGGCCGCAATAGACGAGATATCCGCGAAGAGCGGCTATAAAAGAAGCTCGGTATGGACTTACGGCAAGGAGCCCGGCAGCAGGTATACTTCGGTTACCAGGGAAAGCTTTGTGGGCCTGGGAGCGGGAGCAAGCTCCCTGGCGGGCGGATATTTTTATCTGAACACCTTCAGCGTGGAGGAATACATAAAGGCGTTGGCACAGGGGAAACTGCCTATAAACCTGGTAAACCGTATGTCCCAAAAGGAGCGGATGATTTTTTGGATTTTTTGGAGATGCTATGATGGCGTTATAGATGGCAGCAGGTTTACACGGCTTTATAACGCGTACTTAAAAAAGGAATTTCCCCTTTTGTTTACTCTGCTTAAGGTGTTGGGAATGGCAAAGGAAGAGGGCCAAAGGTTTGTATTGACCGAGCGGGGAAGGTACGCCTACCATCTTGTGGAGAAACAGTATTCTGTGCGTTATCTGAACGACCTGTGGCAGGCCTCCATGAATAGGCCGTGGATAGAAGAGTATAGGCTATAAAAGGAACTTTCTCCTTTGTTCATAGGTGCTATATATAATATAAAAAGGATACAGCTTTGAAAGGACTGGTTTTATGCAAAAGACACTGGTATTGGCGGAAAAGCCTTCGGTGGGAAGGGACTTATCAAGGGTTTTAGGCTGTGGAAATAAAGGAAACGGGTACTACGAAGGCAGGGAATACATAGTAACCTGGGCCCTGGGCCACCTTGTCACGCTGGCCGAGCCGGAGGACTACGATGAGAAATATAAATGCTGGCGCATGGAGGACCTGCCCATGCTTCCCTCCACCCTTAAGCTGGTGATAATAAAACAAAGCGGCAGGCAGTTTAAATGCATCAGGCAGCAGATGCAAAGGAAGGACGTGGGCCAGATTGTTATTGCCACCGACGCCGGCCGCGAGGGCGAGCTTGTGGCCCGTTGGATTATAGAGAAGGCCGGAGTTAGAAAGCCAATTAAGCGATTATGGATTTCCTCGGTCACAGACAGGGCAATAAAGGAGGGCTTTAAAGCCCTAAGGGACGGCAGGGCCTATGAAAATCTGTATGCCTCCGCCGTTGCCAGGGCCGAAGCGGACTGGCTTGTGGGGTTAAACGCCACCCGGGCACTTACCTGTAAATACAATGCCCAGCTATCCTGCGGAAGGGTACAGACCCCAACCCTTGCAATCATCGCCAAACGGGAGCAGGAGATACAGGGCTTTGTACCCAAGCCCTTTTACGGAATAAATGCCGTGTCGGACGGTTTTGGCCTTACGTGGCAGAACACCCGGTCGGGGGGCTACAGGACCTTTGATAGGCAGGAAAGGGATTTGGCCTATGAAAGGATGCAGGGGAAGGACGCAAAGGTGCTACGGGTGGACAGGAAGGTAAAGAAGGACTTTGCTCCTTTGCTTTACGACCTTACCGAGCTACAGCGGGATGCCAACAGAATTTTCGGCTATTCGGCGAAGGAGACCCTGTCCATTATGCAGCGGTTATACGAGGGGCATAAGCTGCTTACCTACCCGAGGACGGATTCAAGGTATATATCCACAGACATAGTGGGTACCCTAAAGGACCGGATAAGGGCCTGCGGCGTGGGCCCCTATTCCGGGGCGGCGGCAAAGGCACTAAGAAGCTCCATTTCCGACAAAATGTATTTCGTGGACAACTCCAAGGTATCCGACCACCACGCCATTATTCCCACCGAACAGGCGGTGTACCTGGACGAATTAAACGACCGCGAGAGGAATATATACGACCTGGTGGTTAAAAGGTTCCTGGCGGCCCTTTACCCGCCCTTTGAATACAAGCAGATAACCATAACCGCCGGGGTGGAGGACCAATCCTTTGTTGCCCGGGGCAAGATTATTATTAAGCAGGGCTGGAAGGAGGTCTACCGTGACGTTTTTGAAGAAGAGGAGGACGAGGAGGACATAGCCGAACAGGTGCTGCCGGATGTTCAGAAGGGCGATGTAATTAAAATAATAAGCCTTGAAAAGACCGAAGGCAGGACAAAACCACCGGCACCCTTTACGGAGGGTACGCTGCTTTCGGCTATGGAGAACCCGGCCAGGTACATGGCCGGCGAAAGCAAAGACTTGATAAAGACCATCGGCGAGGCCGGAGGACTTGGTACGGTGGCCACCCGGGCGGATATAATAGAAAAGCTGCAGGGCAGCTTTCTTATAGAAAAGAAGGGAAAGCATATCCATATAACCTCCAAGGGGAGGCAACTCTTGGAACTGGTGCCGGAGGAGCTTAAGTCCCCCGCCCTAACTGCCCAGTGGGAGCAAAGGCTGGGTGCCATTTCCAAGGGTTTGGTCAAAAAGGAAGACTTTATAAACGAAATGAGGGACTACACAAAAACAATAGTCCGGGAGATAAAAAACAGCCAGGCGGAGTTCCGGCACGATAACATAACGCGTACAAAGTGTCCCGAGTGTGGCAAGTACATGCTGGAGGTAAACGGTAAAAAGGGCAGGATGCTGGTATGCCAGGACAGAGAATGCGGCCATAGGATAGGTATTGCCAGGAAAACCAACGCCAGGTGCCCCCAATGCCATAAAAGGATGGAACTGCGTGGCCAGGGAGAAGGACAAATTTTTACCTGCAGCTGCGGCTACAGGGAAAAGCTGTCCGCCTTTGAACAGAGAAAAAGCAAAGAAAGCGACAGGGTTTCAAAGAAGGAGGTTCAAAGGTTCATGAGGGAGCAAAAGAAGGAAAAGGAAAAGCCGATAAATTCAGCCCTGGCCGATGCCCTGTCCAAGCTAAAACTGTAAAAACTTCTGCGGGAATAAGGGCCGGTGTTAGAGGATAGAATATACTATGAGTATGAGCACAATTATTCCCGGGAGGTGGTTGGTACCACGTAGGTTTGCAGCGCAAACCGGGACGTTGATACAATAATACGTCCAATGGTGGGAATTGGACTAGAAAAATCTTGCAATGTTTTAAAATATATGTTAGTATTACATCCGGTGTTAAAAAGTTGAAAAAGCTGAGATTATCCTTAGGCCTCTGGACACAGTAAGGACGAAAGGTGCTTGGTGCTATTCCGCTTTTTGATGTAATAAATAAAAAGGAGGCCCAATTAATGCAGGGTACAGTAAAGTGGTTTAATGCCGACAAAGGCTATGGCTTCATCGAATCCAGTGACGGCGGGGACGTATTCGTCCATTTTTCCGCAATCCAGGGCGAAGGGTTTAAGACCCTTGAAGAAGGCCAGAGCGTTGAATTTGACGTAGTAGAAGGCAACCGTGGTCCCCAGGCGGCGAACGTAGTGCGGCTGTAGGGAACCATAAAGTATTGAGAAATGGGCATTTCTGTGATACCGGAAATGCCCATGTTCTATGTAGGACAAAAAGTGTGCAAATCAAACACAACAGATGGAAACACCTAAGAAAAAGGAGAATAATTTAAATGACAACATTTTATGAAATGGGACTAAGCAGTCCCATAGTAAGAGCAACGGATACCATGGGCTTTGAAGAGGCCACTCCAATCCAGGAGAGGACCATACCGCTGCTTATGGAAGGAAGGGATGTAATAGGCCAGGCGCAGACGGGTACCGGTAAAACCGCCGCCTTTGGCATTCCGCTTATTGAAAGGATTGAAAAGGATTCGAGGAAGGTGGAGGGCCTTGTAATAACTCCCACCAGGGAACTGGCAATCCAGGTGGCGGAGGAGATAAACAGGATTGGCCAGTACAAGGGAATCCATGCGCTGCCCATATACGGAGGGCAAGATATTAAACGCCAGATAAAGGCTCTCGGCGGTAAACCTCAGATAATAGTAGGCACTCCGGGACGGCTGATGGACCATATGAGAAGAAAAACCATAAGGCTACAGCAGGTAAGTATGGTGGTACTGGACGAAGCCGACGAGATGCTCAACATGGGGTTTTTAGAGGATATTGAGACCATAATGGCAGGGGTACCCGACGGAGCCCAAACAATGCTTTTTTCTGCCACCATGCCCAAACCTATCCGGCAATTGGCCGAGAGGTTCATGGACAGGCCGGAGCTTGTGAGGATGCAGTCAAAGGGGGCTACTCTTCCCGGTACCGAACAGTATTATTACGAGGTGCAGGACAGGCAGAAGTTTGACGTATTGTGCCGGCTGCTGGATATACAGTCACCGGACCTTTGCATAGTATTTGCCAGGACCAAAAGGCGGGTGGACGAAATTTTTGAAGCCCTGTCCAAGAGGGGTTATCTGGCCGAGGGTATTCACAGCGACCTTACCCAGGCAAAAAGAAACTTGGTTATGCGCCGGTTCAGGGATGGAGCTATCGATATACTGGTGGCAACCGACGTAGCCGCGAGGGGCCTTGACATAAGCAATGTAAGCCATGTGTACAATTTCGATATACCCCAGGACCCGGAGAGCTATGTCCACAGGATAGGCCGTACCGGCAGGGCAGGAAGGACCGGCGAAGCCATTACCTTTGTAACTCCCAGGGAACTGGGCCAGTTGAAACAGATTGAGAGGATAATAAACAGGAAAATATCCCGAAGACCCATACCAACCGTTAATGAAGCCATAGAAGGTCAGCAACAGCTTGCGGTGGACAGGCTGCTGAAGGTTGTGGCGGATAAAAAGGGTATCGGTGCGTATAAAGAACTGGCAAAGGGCCTGCTGGAGACAGAGGATTCCGTTACCCTGCTATCGGCGGCACTAAAGCTTTTAACAAAGGAGACGGATACCACTCCGGTAATTCTGACCGACGAAAGACCTAAGCATTCCAAAAAGCATGGCAAGAACAAACTAAGACAGCCAAAGGGCCGGCATAGCAACCGGTATAACAAGAAATTCTATAAGGATGACAAGTCCTATAACAAGAAGAAGGAATACCAAAGGGTATAGCGGAAACAGGTACGGGCCGGGCACTTTGTCGCCGCCGGGACGGTACTTAGGACTGTGGATAACCGTGCTACCCGGTGGTTTTTTGTAAAGCAAACCAGCGTGGTTTCCGGATCCTCCGGTGGCGACTGTTAAAATTCTTGGTTCCAGAAGTCCTTTTGCTCGACGTTTTGTATGGCGTGGAGGACCCTGTACCGGATATCCGGGTAGCGGCGGCCCAGTTCTGCCACAAGGCCCTTCATTTCTTCCCTTTTTGTTTTCCTGTTTGCCGGGCAGGCGTTTTTCACCACCGGGATGCTCCTTGACCGGACTATGCCCTCTATTGTCCTTTCTTCAAGATAAATCATAGGCCGTATTACGGTAATATCCCTCCTGTCCAGGTAGCTCTTAGGCTGGAACACGCCCAGCCTGCCGTTGAATACAAGGTTCATAAGCAGCGTCTCAATGACGTCGTCCAGGTGGTGCCCCAAGGCGGCCTTGTTGCATTCCAGGGCTTTTGCCGTTTTGTAAAGGGCGCCCCTTCGCAAATTGGCGCACAGCGAACAGGGGTTCTTCTCGCTCCTGACATCGAAAACTATTCTTCCTATGCGGGTGGGTTTTACATAGAGCCTGCTTCCCAGGGATTCTACATACTCCTTGAGGGGCGATATGTCCATGCCCTCAAAGCCAAGGGTAAGGCATACCGGGACCAGTTCGAATTCAAAGGGAAGCTGTTTCTGTAAAAGCTTAAGTATATAAAAAAGGGTAGAACTATCCTTTCCACCAGAAAGGCCCACGGCGATACGATCTCCGGGCTGCAGCATCCGGTACTGCTGCATTGCTTTTTTTACCGGTGTAAGAAATTTTTTATTATCGCTTTTTGCATGTCGTATATCCATATGCGACTACCCTTCCGTTATTGTTGGTCTGCTTCATTTATTAGTATAGCCCCGGAACGCCCCTTTAACAAGGCAGTTTTGTGCGGTATATGGCAAAAACATCGTTAATCCCTGTGATTAAAAAGTGCATCGTCTGAAAATAATAAGGAGGAAGCGGGATGCATAAATAGAGGCTGAAAAAGCAAAGTCCGAAGCATCTGGCACCCTGGGGGATGTAAAGCTTTAAATGCGCTAAATATAGAATGGTCATACAAAGCATATTCTAGCGATAAAGCCTGATTTTAGGTTCTTGACAAAAAGCTGTTTTCATTATATTATTACTACTGTATCAGTTTGCGCATGTAGCTCAGCAGGATAGAGCGGCGGTTTCCTAAACCGTAGGCCGGGGGTTCGAATCCCTCCATGCGCACCAGTTTTCCCCCAAGGGGGCGAAAAGCCATGTACAGCAGATATATGGAGCTGGCTCTAGAGGAAGCCCGCACCGCATTCGCTAAGGGAGAAGTGCCGGTGGGGGCTGTAATTGTGAGGGGGGACAAGGTACTTTCAAGAGCTCACAACCTAACTGAGACCCTCAGGGATGCGACAGCCCATGCCGAGATTCTTGCCATAGGGGCAGCATGCAGAAGGCTGGGCGGTTGGCGGCTGGAAGGATGTACAATGGTGGTTACGCTGGAGCCCTGCCCCATGTGCGCCGGGGCCGTAGTCCAGGCAAGGCTGGACACCGTGGTTATAGGGGCCTTTGACTTCAAGGCCGGGGCTGCGGGTTCTGTGTACAACATAGTCCAGGATAGGCGGCTAAACCACAGGGCGAAGGTTGTATACGGCGTGATGCAGGATGAATGCTCGGAACTTTTGAAAAGGTTTTTTCAACAAAAAAGATAATACGTGGAGAGGTGGCTGAGCTGGTCGAAGGCGCTCGACTCGAAATCGAGTGTACGTGGAAGCGTACCGTGGGTTCGAATCCCACCCTCTCCGCCACGAAAAGCCTGTCAACATTAGTGTTTGCAGGCTTTTATCATATTATTGAAAAGTACCTATGTTTATATTTTTTTAATAATCGTGCCTGGCCGATACCAACACCCGTCTGCTACAAAATACATGTGTGGTACATGTAAAAGGGCTTTAGGAGGTTCCATCCTTAAACATCTTTTTATATTTCCCGTATCCCTCCTTTTCCAAATCCCTTACGGGAATAAACCTAAGGGCGGCGCTGTTAATGCAGTATCTTAAACCCGTCGGCTTTGGGCCGTCGGGGAAAACGTGGCCTAGGTGGGAGTCTCCTTTTTTGCTTCTTACCTCGGTCCTTATCATATTGTGGCTTGTATCGGTCATTTCAAGGATACTTTCCTTGTCTATCGGTTTTGTGAAGCTGGGCCAGCCGCACCCGGAATGGTATTTGTCTTTGGAACTGAATAGGGGCTCGCCGGTTATTATATCCACGTAGATGCCCTCTTCCCGGTGGTCCCAGTATTCATTCCGGAAGGGCGGTTCGGTCCCGTTTTCCCTCGTTACCTTATACTGTATTGGGGTTAGTTTTTTGATTTTTTCCTGGTAGTTTTCAGCCATAGGACAGCCTCCTGAAACGATTTTGTAGACTTTATTATATTATTACCCATGCTTGAACCTTTTAAAGAATAAAAATCTCGGGGTTTAATTAAGCCGGTAATTCCCATAACAATAGTTGTCTGTCCATCCAAAATACATAAAGTTAAGCAAATTAATCAGCATTGACAACGGTGTGCATCTATTGTAAAATTAATAATTGCGGCAGGTTATAAACAATGCGTTTAAAGTTATCAAATACCGTCCGCACGGTTAAACTAAATAGCAGTATTTTATACAGGGTAGATTGGCGTGGAGAGATGGCTGAGTCTGGCTGAAGGCGCTCGCCTGGAAAGCGGGTAGACGGGGACACCTGTCTCGAGGGTTCAAATCCCTCTCTCTCCGCCATTTTTATAATTTTGGTCGTGCTAGACGGGGATGTAGCGGCACCCTGTAACCTGCAATCCGCTATAGCAGGGTTGAATTCCTTTCTGAGGCTTATACTCTGTGGGGCCGGCCCGGGCAAGTGGCGTCGAAGGCCGGGTCCTGCGCAATGGAAATTCATAAACCCCGTCAGGTCCGGAAGGAAGCAGCGGTAAGTGAACCCTTCCATGTGCCGCAGGGAAGCCTGGCTGGAGCTAACTGTTCGGGTATCGCCTGTGGGGATAAGTCGGGGAAAGGTGCACGACCTCTAAATTTTATTGCAAGCGGGAAGGGGTTAACACTCCTTCTTTTTGTTTAGCTTTATATAAGGTATAATCATTGTATGACTAAATAAACAAAGGGATGGATGGTATGCGGCAAGACGGCGGTTTTAAAAAAGTGACGCTTGATGATTTAAACAAAAGAATGAAGGAAGTTCCATTGTGGAAAATGGTGGATATGGATATAACCTTCCTGGATTGGGGAAGGTCGGAAATGAAGATGCAGGTAAAGGATACATATCTTAATGTTATGGGCAGTTGCCATGGGGGCATTATAGCTACCTTTGCGGATACCGTTATGGGAGCCGCTCTTTACAGTATGGCCGTGGCCACCGCCACCATTGAGATGAATATAAACTATTTGGAACCCATAACGGCGGGGCAGGAATTGACCGGCAGAGGAGAGGTGCTGAGAAAGGGCAGGACTAACGCCGTTATAAGGGCGGACCTGTTTGTCGAGGGCACAATGGTTGCAACTGCTAGGGGGACCTACGGCGTATTTGAAGCCGATAACGAGAAGTAAAGGGTGGTGGAGCATGGGATATACCGCATTGTACAGACAATACAGGCCCCTGACCTTTGACAAGGTGGCGGGGCAGCCGCACATTACCACAACGCTTAAGAACCAGGTGATGGGTAACAGGGTTGCCCATGCGTATCTTTTCGCAGGTACAAGGGGTACCGGAAAAACCTCCACGGCGAGGATTTTTGCAAGGGCGGTCAACTGTTCTAATATACAACAGGGGAACCCCTGCAACAGCTGCGAGTTGTGCAGCAAGGCCCTGGCGGGCAAGCTTATGGACATAATAGAGATAGACGCTGCTTCCAACCGGGGGGTTGATGAGATAAGGGACTTGCGGGAGAAGGTGAAGTATCCCCCTGCCGAGGGGAAATATCGGGTGTATATAGTGGACGAGGTACACATGCTGACCGCCGAGGCCTTTAATGCACTGCTTAAGACTCTGGAGGAGCCGCCCTCCCACGTTATATTCATATTGGCCACCACAGAGCCTCACAGGCTACCCGCAACAGTACTTTCCCGCTGTCAGAGGTTTGACTTTAAAAGGATACCAACGACAGAGATTACCAGGCTGTTAAAGCAGGTGGCAGAAGGGGCCGGCATCGACATAGACAACCAGGCTCTGGAGCACATAGCCGGCTGCGCCGACGGTTCGGCCAGGGATGCTCTAAGCCTTATGGATAAATGCTCCATCTTTGGGGGGGAACATCTTACATTGGACCGGGTGGTTTCGGTGCTGGGGATGGCCAATGAGGGATTGCTTTTTGGCCTATCGGAGGAATTGTCCGCCAGAAACGCCGCAGGCTGTATAATGCTGCTAAACCAGGCAGTGCAGGAGGGCAGGGATATTGGACAGCTTTTTAAGGATATAATTCACCATCTGAGGGATATACTTATTGCAAAGGTAGCGCCTTCGGGGCTTTCAGAGATGTCGGAGGACAAGAGGGATAGGCTTTTGGCTGCGGCGGGGACAATAGTAACAAATACGCTTATCCGGTGGATAAATATCCTGTCCGAAGCGGAGGCCAAGGCCAAATGGAGCACCTATCCGGACGTGTTTCTTGAAGTGGCGCTGGTTAAACTTTGCGAACCCTCCATGGACCCTTCGCCGGAAGGTATTATCGACAGACTTTCCCGGCTGGAGGATATTGTACTAAGAAACGGTGCGGTATATGCGGTGCCCGGCGGCCAGGCCGGAACTACAGCTGGGGGAATGCCGGTTTCTGCCCAAGGGGACGATGGGGACAGCACCGGGGGCATTCAAGCAAAAAGCTGTACCATGACCGAAGCGAAGAATAATACAGAAACCGGTGAATTGGATGGTGTCAGGCCGGACAAAGAAAACCATGTCAATACCGGAGAAAAAGTCGATGCCGGGAACCATAAAGAAGCCAGTGCAGTACCCGATAAAGAAGAAGATGGGAGACACATCACAAAAGAAGGAGCCGGGCATGGTGACGGCAAGGGTGACAGGGCCGGCGGCAAGGAGAAAACAGTGGAGGCCGGAGGAGACGGTGATAGTGGGCAGAACGTATCGCTGGAACAGATGAAGGAGGCCTGGACCAAGGTATTGGGGCATCTGGAGAACACCAAGAAGGGTCTTTACACAATACTTGAGGGCTCAAGACCGGTAGAAATGAATGGCACCTCGCTGGTGGTCGGGTGTGATGCGCTACACGGTATATACCACGACATAGCCAACCGTAAGGAAAGCAAAGACGCCCTGGGGGATGCCGTGTTTTCGGTAACGGGGGCACGCCTTGATATAAGTATTAAGGACACCGCGGGCAGCGATGAGACCTCCGGTGATGATACAGGGCAAGACTGTAGTCTTTATGAAGAAGCGGTGAGTATTTTTGGCAGTGACCTGGTGGATAGAATAGAGTACAAAGACCATAATCTGGAGGGATGCTAAATGGCAAGGGGCAAAATGCCCGGGATGGGTAATATGGGAAATATGATGAAGCAGGTACAGAAAATGCAGCAGGAAATGGCAAGACTGCAGGCGGAACTGGAGGAAAGAACGGTGGAGAGCAGCGCAGGGGGCGGTGTGGTGAATGTTGTGGCCACCGGCAAAAAGGAGATAAAGGAGATTAACATAAAACGCGAAGCAGTGGACCCTGACGATGTGGAAATGCTGGAGGATTTAATTCTGGTAGCCGTAAACGAAGCACTGCGACAAGCAGAGGAAATGGTGGCCGGAGAAATGGCCAAGATTACAGGAGGGCTTAATATTCCAGGCCTATAGAATGGGAGTGAACTTATGGATTACTATGCTGCACCGGTGGCAAAACTGGTTGAGGAGTTTTCCAGGCTCCCCGGGGTGGGAAATAAAACCGCCCAGAGACTGGCCTTTTATATACTGGACGCACCCCCCGAACAGGCGGAGAATCTTGCCCGGTCCATTGTATTTGCCAGGAGGAATATAAAGCACTGTTCGGTGTGCTGCAACATGACGGATACCGACCCGTACAGGATATGCAGCAGTAGCAGAAGGGACAGGAGCATAATCTGCGTTATGGAAAACCCGAGGGACGTAGTGGCTATGGAAAAGACTAGGGAATACAAGGGCCTTTATCATGTGCTGCACGGGGCCATATCTCCTATGGAGGACATAGGGCCCGAGGATATTAGGATAAAAGAGCTACTGCTGAGGCTGCAGGACGAAGAGGTGAAGGAGGTTATCCTTGCCACCAACCCCACCATTGAAGGGGAGGCCACAGCTATGTATATCTCGCGGCTGTTAAAGCCCCTCGGCGTAAAAGCCACCAGGATTGCCCACGGTATACCGGTGGGCGGCGACCTGGAGTACGCCGACGAGGTTACTCTAGTGAAGGCAATGGAAGGAAGAAGGGAAATATAAAAAATGCCGCACGTCCTTTAAATGTGGGCCGCGGCATTCCAAACGGAAAAACTGCAGCCTACCCCTAAGAGGCAGGCCTGCAGTTTTATCGTTTTATTTAAGTCCTATTCCGGCCTTTTTGTCATTAAAGTACTTTTCTATTGTATCCTGCACTATTATTTTCCTGAAGGTAGTACTCTCCCCCGGCACATGGAGCCTTGCTTTTTTGTCCTCAAATCCGAAACCATCGGTGTATAATATTCTGACCTTATCCGGCGACCAGAAAGCAGTGCCGTTTTCCATATCCCCTTTGCTTATGCCGGAATACTCCCTGAGGTTTGTCCTGATGTCTTTCCATATATCCTTGTCGTTTGAACTGAACTTTGCCCCAAGCCCCGAGGCTAGGCCTGCTATAATTTCCAGGTTGGACATTCCGGATTTGGGGACAAAGGGTGCACGGATCCTCTGTATTCTTCTTTCTGTGTTTGTATAGGTCCCGGAGCTTTCTGCAAAGCTTGCGGCGGGGAATACCACATCGGCTTTTTCCACCGTATCCGTAATAAACATGTCACAGGCTATAAGCAGTTCAAGGTTTTCTAGGGCTTTCTCCGGAACGGATTCGCCAAAGGTAACGACGGCCTTTGTCCCCTTCCAGTCCAGCCCACCGACGGATTTCCTAATCCCCATATCCTTTGTGCCCTGGCTGTTATTTAAAGCCTTAAGAAGTATAATGCCGCTTCTTGGCGAACCAATCTTACCGGTTATCACCGCAAGATTAGCAAGGGCTTTGGCCATCTCGCCGGACACCGAAGTTTCGTCTATTATTATTATGGCTTTTTTGGCACCGCAGTACATGTCCGCGGCCTTAACCGCCAGTTCCGAAGCAACCACGCCATCCAAGGCAGCCTTAAGGTCAAAATATCCTGTTGTTTTGGCCATAACCTTACCTTCATCGACCTTTCCGGAGGACAGGGCACGTTTCAACATACCCTTTATTAGCGCAAGGTGGTCCTCGCCGTATATTTCAAGGTCCGCCCATTTACCGGCCTTTACCCTGTTGGGGCTTACAGTTATCAGTTTAACCCCTGCTTTTGTTGCTGACAGCAGCTTCATACCCATAACCGGATGCGTTTTATAGCTCTCCCCGCCAACATACAGTATCAGTTCTGTTGAATCAAGCTCGTCAAAGGTGTTGGTGGAAGCGTTATACCCCAGTACCTCCTGTATGCCGCTATCGCATTCATTGGACCAGTTTGCCAA
>JAAYJF010000001.1 GCA_012523075.1 Clostridiales bacterium
CAGCAGAGGGCCCTTGACGTTACCGGGCACAACATTGCCAACGTAAACACCGAAGGCTATTCAAGGCAGAGGGCTGTTATGGAAACCGCAAGGCCGATACCGGTAGTGGGCGGAAAGGGAATGCTGGGCAGTGGCGTTGATGTGCAGCAGATTCAGGGAATAAGAAACTCGTTCCTGGACGTAAAGTTTTGGGGCGAAAACACCGTGCTGGGTGAATGGCACTCCAAAAGCCAGCTTTTAGGGGACGTTGAGATGGTGTTCAACGAGCCCTCCGACGCCGGTCTTAATACGGTGATAGATAAATTTTTCTCTGCCCTGCAGGAACTAAGCAACGGCGAAAAGGCGGCGGACCTTACGGTGAGGGAAACGGTGCGGCAGACAGCAATAGCCTTTACTAACAGTCTTAATGACATGGCCGCCCGGTTTGAAAAAATTCAGACCGATACCAACTTCGCCATAGAAACAAAGGTAAGGGAAATAAACTCCTATGCCCAGCAGATTAGCGAGTTAAACCGCCAGATAATGAAATACGAGCTGGACGGTTCCAATGCGAACGACCTGCGGGACAGGAGGAACCTGCTGGTGGACAAATTATCCGGCATAGTTGACGTGAAGACCTTCGAGGATTCCGACGGAAGGTTTCGCCTTAGCATAGGGGGAAGGCTGCTTGTAAACCATGTAAGCTATAACCAGCTTACGCTGGTGGAAAGGGACGGGACTCAGGTACCGAAACAAAATCCCGACGTTGATGCGGAAGGGCTTTACGAGGTAATGTGGGAGGACGGTGTCGGGTTCCAACCCAAGGGTGGGGAGCTAAGGGGGCTTCTGGATATGCGGGACGGCGACGGGTCCCCCGGCAGCTATAAGGGTGTACCCTATTATATGAGGCAGCTAAACCATTTCGCTGCGGAGTTTGCCAAAGCGATAAACGATATACATACCACGGCCTACGGGCTAAACGGTTTTACCGAGACGGGTGGAGAAAAGATTTATTTCTTTACAAACGACATAACGATGGATTCGTATACGGAGGGCCCGCCAAGAGCGTTAAACCCCATAGCGGGGACAATTACCGCAAAGAATATAACCATATCAAAGGAGATATTTGAAGACCTTAACAATATCGCGGTGGCGGCAAACTTTGATACCGTACCGGGGGACGCGTCTAAAGGGCTGGAAATGGCAGGGCTGCGCCATAATAACGTATTTCCAGCCTACGGCACCCCCGAGGACTTTACAAAGTCGCTTATTGCGGCCCTTGGGGTGGACCGCCAGGAGGCCATAAGGATGAGCGAAAACCAGGATATACTGGTAAGCCAGACGGTAACGCTGAGGATGTCCATCTCCGGTGTGTCCATAGACGAGGAAATGGCCAACATGGTGAAATTCCAGCACAGTTATAACGCTGCGGCAAGGGTTATCACCGCCATGGATGAGATGATAGATACGCTGGTAAACAGGATGGGCACTGTGGGACGATAGGTTATTAGTGGCTAGCCACTAGCCACTATACAAGGAGGGTATGAGATGCGGGTCACCAACAACATGCTTATTAATAACCTTAAGAAAAACCTAAACATGGGCCTCGGGCGCATGCAGAGGGTGCATAACCAGATGTCCAGCGGCAAAAGGTTTAGCGTTCCCTCCGATGACCCGGTGGGGGTTGCCCGCAGCCTGAAGCTCCGGGCCGACCTTAATGAAAACCGGCAGTTTAAGAAAAACGCCGAGGATGCCCTGTCCTGGCTGGAGACCACCGAGACCGCCCTTATGCAGATTAAAGAAGTATTGCAGCGTGCCAGGGAGCTGGCGGTCCAGGGTGCCAACGGTGTAATAAGCACCGAGGATAGCCAAAAGATTGCCGAAGAGGCGGCGCAGCTTCGGGACCAGCTTGTGTCCCTAGGTAACAGCACCTATGTGGGTAAGCATATATTTGCGGGCTACAGAACAGACCGGGCACCGGTGGAGCTTAATGCCGACGGCAGTCTCAGTTATTCGGGAGACACTGGGCAGATAATGTACCAGGTAGGGGTAAGTGATATACTGCAGGCCAACTTAACGGCACCGGATATATTCGAGGCCGGTGGCTAGGACCTTTTGGCGGATATGCAAGGCTTTATTGACCTGCTGGATAACGGTCATACGGCGGTCGTTGGCGGCATGATTGAGGACTTTGATGTCCATATAGAGAATATATTGGCTAAGGTTGCCGAAGTGGGGGCTAAGGCCAACAGGATGGAGCTGGTGGTAAACCGGCTGGAGGATGAGAACCTAAACTTCAGTACGCTTTTGTCAAAGACTGAGGACGTGGACATGGCGGAGGTAATTATCCGGCTAAAGAGCGAGGAGAACGTGTACATGGCGGCCCTGTCCGGGGGGGCGAGGATTATCCAGCCAACGCTGGTGGATTTCCTAAGATAGGATGATGGGTATGGGGCTTGAAATAAATTCAAGTTTTGCAAGGGTGGGCATCAAAAGGCATGATGCCCTTATTAATATAAAAACCCAGCCGCCTACGTTGGATATTAAAAGCACTTCCCCCAGCGTACGGATAAACACGCAGCATGTCCGGGTTGACAAAAACCCAAGGGCAATACCGGCCCTTGCAAAGAATGCCATGGGTAAAAGGGTGGATATTACATATAACAGGGAGAGTTTTGACACTACTATATAGTGGGGAGGGGAGCAAAGTGAAGCTTAGTACCAGGTTTTTCGGGGAACTAGAGTACGAAAAGGAGGACATTTTGCATTTTCCGTCCGGCCTTTTAGGGTTTGAGGAATGCAGGGACTTCATACCGATAGAAAACCCCGACGGGGGTGGGGTGTTCAGATGGCTGCAGTCGGCGGACAGGCCGGAGCTGGCCTTTGTGGTTATGAACCCCTTTTTTATTATGGCAGACTACGAGTTTGACATACCCGACGGAGTGGTGGGGGTGCTTAAGTTAAAAAGGCCGGAGGATGCCCAGGTGATGGCGGTGGTCAGAATACCCGATAAATTAAGCGGCATGACGGTTAACCTTAGGGCACCCATTGTGATAAACGCTGTTAATAATAGGGCGGTGCAGGTAGTGCTGGAGGACGAGAGGTACAGCCTTAGGCATCCGGTGGTAAGCACCGTAAAGGATGCCGGTTAGGGGGTGGGCCATGCTTATACTTACAAGGAAAAAGGACGAGAGCATAGTAATAGGGAACGATATAGTGATAAAGGTAGTGGATGTAGAAGAGGGCAGAGTAAGGCTTGGCATATCGGCCCCCGGTGATGTAAGCATTCATCGGTACGAGGTCTATGAGGCCATACAG
>JAAYJF010000110.1 GCA_012523075.1 Clostridiales bacterium
GCCAACTCATGATTAACCTGACGGAAGTCTTCAAGGGGGTCCCGTCCCTCCGAGCCGGACACGTCCAGAACATGTATCAAAAGCCTTGTCCTTTCAATGTGCCTTAAAAAATCATGTCCCAGACCTACTCCCTGGTGAGCGCCCTCAATAAGGCCGGGGATATCCGCCAGCACAAAACTTTTTCTTCCCTCCAGCTCCACAACCCCCAGGTTTGGTGTAAGAGTTGTAAAGGGATAGTTGGCAATCTTGGGCTTAGCACCGGTAACCACAGACAGTATGGTGGACTTCCCTACGTTGGGAAAACCGATAAGGCCCACATCGGCGAGCAGCTTTAGCTCCAAAACCAGCCACCTCTCCTCGCCCTCGTACCCCCTTTCGGCAAAGGTGGGCGCCTGCCGCACCGAGCTGGTAAACCTTGAATTGCCTTTACCTCCTTTACCGCCCTTTGCCACCACCACCCTCTGGCCCGCCTCCGTAAGGTCGGCTATTATAATATCCCTTTCGGAATCCTTTATCATGGTACCCACCGGTACCTTCAGCACAAGGTCCTCACCATTCTTCCCGGTTTTGTTAGAACCGGCACCGTTCTGCCCGCTTCCGGCCCTGTAGCGTTTCTTGTACCTGAAATCCATAAGCGTTTTCATTCCCGGGTCCGCTTGGAATACAATATCCCCGCCTCGGCCTCCATCCCCTCCGTCCGGCCCTCCCGCAGGGATGTATTTTTCCCGGCGGAAGGAAACAGCGCCATGCCCGCCGCTACCTGCGGCCGCGTATATCTTAACTACATCAACAAACAAATAAACCACCACCCGTAATTAGTGTTGCCAGGTATTAAGCCTTTCAATCCCTATGACCTATGTATAACGCACTAATAGTATCACATTCCTTTATGTGTCGCTTAAGAGGGCGAAGCCCGAAGAATCTTATCTAAGATAGATCCTCCACTAACACAAGATCCTTCGCTTCACAAGATCCTTCGTTTCACTCAGGATGACAGGCGTTATGCAAGGTCCTTCGCTTCGCTCAGGATGACAGGAAGGTCGCTCAGGATGACAATTGCTTCGCTCAGCATGACACTAGGGAAAGTAAAGTTTTAAATGCGTTATATACATGTAAAAAAAGAACCTTCCTGGTGGAAGGTTTTTATATTACCGCCTCTTCTTTGGCGTATACGCTTACCTGTTTTTTGTGCCTGCCCTTGTTCTCGAAGCGTACCACTCCATCAATAAGAGCGAACAGTGTATCATCGCCGCCCCTTTGTACATTGATGCCGGGGTGTATTTTTGTTCCCCTCTGCCGAACCAGTATGTTGCCCGCCAGCACGAACTGGCCGTCTCCCCTTTTAACACCAAGTCTTTTGGCCTCGCTGTCCCTTCCGTTCCTTGAACTGCCCACTCCCTTTTTATGGGCAAACAACTGCAGGTTTATTTTAAACATTAGCTACACCTCCGTCTCAGTTATTAAAATGTTCCCGGGATAACCCTCCCTAATATTTTCTAGCGTGTAAAACATGGTATCTAAAATCAGGTCGGCCTCCCTCCTGCTATCACCCTTTAGGGAAGGTATGACGCAGTACAGATCTCCGTCGTCTATGGAGTAATCCACCTCAATGCCAACGACCCTTGTTAGGCCGATTACGGCTGCCTGGGCAAGGACGGAAACGGCGCTGCACACCACGTCCCTGCCATGGGCGTCATACCCGGCATGGCCGGTTACCCTGTATTCAACAATGCTGTTTTGCTTATCCCTTTTAACGCATACCTTTATCATCTTTCCTGCCTATCCGTTAATCTTGGTTATTTTGACCCTGGTAAACGGCTGGCGATGGCCCTGCTTTTTCCTGTAGTTCTTCTTAGCCTTGTACTTAAATACCACTATCTTTTTACCCTTTCCGTGGAACAGCACTTCGCCTTCAACGGCGGCACCTTCCACATAGGGCTTGCCAACCTTGACCCCGTCCTCACCGCCAATCAGTAGCACTTTGTCAAAGCTGATATTTTCGCCTTCGTTGACACTCAGTTTTTCTACCGAGAGGATATCCCCCTCCTGTATCCTGTACTGTTTACCGCCGGTTTCAATCAAAGCATACATATCCGGCACACCTCCTCAATCCAGTCTCGCCGAATGCAGGTACGCATTTCGCGTTTTAAAACCCCATCCGTGCGGCTACATAGAACTTTTTCATTATACCACCGCGAAGGCATCCTGTCAAACGAGTTCACCCTTTGCGTAGGTTTTATAGACCTTTACTATCTTAACCCTTACCTTTTTGCCAACCATTCTTCCCGCCCGCTCAACGTTAATGACATACCCGTCCATTCTGCCTATCCCGTCATTATTATTTGCAGCATGGGTCTCGGATATTATAAGGTCCACAACTTCGCCGTCCTTTACCGGCAGGGCACACCTTTCTACGTACTCCCTTTTCCCAGTCACCTTTACCTCAATTTCCTCCGGGTGCAGGTGGGAGCTACCCTTGATATAAATATGCTTGTCAAACTGTTTTTCCATGCGAGCCAGGTGCTCGCCTCCGCTGCCTATTACCAGGGCGGCCACCGATGGATGGGCTTCTATTAACGCCGCCTCGGCATCGGAATCCGAAAAGATCCTTTTTAGTTCCCTCTCAATTCTATTGACCATGGTTTCCTCCGAAAGTACCCTGCCAGTACCCTCGCAAAAAGGGCACTCTTTCTGTAGTATGGAATCTATCCTCCTGCCCACCTTTTTTCTGGTAATTTCCACAAGACCAAGCTGCGTCATGCCCAGCACATTGCTCCTTGTTCTGTCCCGCTTTAGGCTGTTTTTGAGCTCGCCCAGCACCAGTTTGTCGTCCCTGCCGTTGTCCATATCAATAAAATCCACAATTATTATACCGCCTATGTCCCTTAGCCTTAGCTGCCTGGCGATCTCGCGGGCTGCTTCTAGGTTTGTTTTAAGGACGGTATCCTTAAGGTTGAGGCTGCCCACAAACCTTCCTGTGTTTACGTCTATGGCAGTTAATGCCTCGGTCTTGTCAATCACTATGTATCCGCCGCTTTTTAGCCATACCTTTCTGCTGAGGGCGTTGGAGATCTTTGGCTCCACTCCGTAATAATCGAATATATTAGTGTCCTGCTCGAATAAAACTACCCGTTCCTTAAGCTGGGGCGAAATTAAATCCAAAAGCTCCAGCACCTTTTCGTATTCCGACCGGCTGTTTATTACAAAACGGTCAATGTGGCGGGTGAACATATCCCTTACCGTTCTCATAACGAGGTTTAAGTCCCTATGAATGAGCCTGGGAGCGTTATAGGTTCTGCCCTTTTTCTTTATGGCTCCCCACAGCTTCAGCAAGACCTTCAGGTCCTGCTTAAAGTCCTGGGGGTCCTTGCCCTCCGAGGCCGTCCTTATAATGAGCCCCATATTATCAGGCTTTATCGCAAGGGCTATTTCCTTCAGCCGGCTTCGTTCCTCTTCGCTCTCTATCCTTCTTGATATTCCCACATAATCGGCATTGGGCAGGAGAACCATAAACCTGCTTGGCAGAGTTATGTTGGTGGTTACCCGGGCACCCTTGCCGTCCAAGGGCTCCTTTACAACCTGCACCATCACCTCCTGGCCCTTTTTTAAAAGGTCCTTAATGGATACGTTTTCGCCGCTGCCCGCCGCAGGGTATACGTTCTCGTACCCGACAAAGGCATCCTTGACGTACAAAAA
Organism: Clostridiales bacterium; assembly: GCA_012523075.1. Taxonomy (GTDB): domain Bacteria; phylum Bacillota; class Clostridia; order Ch29; family Ch29; genus JAAYEV01. The sequence continues at coordinate 3,697 of JAAYJF010000110.1, forward strand.
AGCGTTCTTTTCCAGGCCTATATTAACAAAGGCCGCCTGCATACCCGGGAGGACGTTTTCCACCCTACCCTTGTATATGCTGCCGACATTCCGCTTGCTGCCATACCTTTCTATGTATACTTCGTTTAACTCCTCATTCTCCAACAATGCAACCCTGGTCTGTTCAAAGCTTACATCCACAATAATTTCGTTCATATAATCAACTCCCGAGTAACGTTGCGTCCTATCCTTCAATCATAGATGTCAAGCGGTGAAAAGTATTCTTCCCCCCTCCTTATCAGAAGCCTTTTCCTGTGTATATCGGTTTCCTCGAAGGGCATCCCGGTATACCGTTCCAACGCGGCCACAAGGTCGGTGGGTTTAAGGTTGGACTTGCCTCCGGTATCGGTTATTACTTCTATTATAACTTGCCCGTCCGCTACTTCTATCCTTTTCACCTCTACTATCATAGGCATAATGTTAAACCGTTTTTTTCTACCTCTTTTATCAGTCCTCTCAATAAAAACGCTGTCCAAAGCAAAGAATTCCTCCACCCTTTGGCCGATATTTTGCCCCGCAGTATCAACACTGCAGGTTATTCTGTATTCGGCGGCATTTATTATCGCGGTAAGGGACGGCGCCTTATCGGGTACATACTTTACCGCCGTAATCCCAAGGCCCACAGGCAGGTTGACGTTCAGCCTTTCCATGAACTCCGTCTCATCGATATGCATCTTTAGTTCCATATCCAGCAACTCGCCGTCGCTGCTTAAACCCACCGCCAGGGCCGGGCCGTAGGCTATTTTGGAATGGGGATTAAACCCCTTCGAATACTCAACGGGTATGTCCGCCCTCCTTACCGACCTTTGAACTGTCCTTATAAGGTCAAGGTGTGAAATATATTTCGCAGTGTCCTTTTTGAAAAATTGCACTCTAATAATCGGCATCGCAGATACCTCCGTCAAACAGTTCCGTTATTCCGCAGTTAATACAGCCCTCCCGGCAGTGGGGAGTTATTCTTCCTTTTTTGGCCCTCTCGTTTTCCCTCTTTAAGAATTCCCTGGAAACGCCCACGTTTATATGGTCCCAGGGTAGCACTTCGTCATAGTCCCTTTTCCGGGCTGCATAAAAGTCAGGGTCTATGCCGCAGTCCTCAAAGGCCCTCTGCCATTTTGCAAAGTTAAAGTGTTCCTTCCACCCATCGAAACGGCAGCCCAATTCCCAAGCCCTTATAAGTACCTTGGAGAGCCTACGGTCACCCCTGGCAAAAACCGCTTCCAGGTAGCTGGTCTCCGGCTGGTGCCAGCTGTAGCTTATGGCCCTGTGCCTTAATCTTTTCCTTAAGGTCTCCTGTTTGGCCCTGAAAACCTCTATGCTGTCCTGGGGCTGCCACTGGAAAGGCGTGAAGGGTTTGGGTACAAAACAGGAGGTGCTTACGGTAACCCTAAGCCCCCTGCCCCTTTTTCCCTTATTGGTGGCGTAGTATTTGTCCACCACCCTGTAGGCCAGATTAGCTATACCCTCAATATCCTCCTTAGTTTCGGTGGGAAGCCCCACCATAAAGTAAAGCTTTACGTTGTTATAACCGGCAGAAAAGGCGGCCTCCACCGAATTCATCAGGTCTTCCTCAGTGACCCCTTTGTTTACTACGTCCCTAAGCCTTTGGGTACCCGCCTCCGGCGCAAAGGTAAGCCCTGTTTTGCGCACCTTTTGTATCTCCCTTATAAGGCTCAGCGAGAAACTGTCAATTCTGAGAGAGGGCAGCGACAGCCCCACCCCCTTGTCGCCGTGGGCCGCAATAAGCTTTTTTATCAGCGGCTCCAGGTGCGTATAATCGCTTGTGCTTAGGGAAGCCAGGGACACTTCCTCGTAGCCGGTATTTTTTATAAGCCTTTGGCTCTGCTCCTCCAAAACCTCCGGACTCTTTTCCCTAACCGGCCGGTATACCATACCCGCCTGACAGAACCTGCAGCCCCGGGTACAGCCCCTGAATATCTCCAGCATAATCCTGTCGTGCACTATGTCCATAAAAGGTACTATTATCCTGTCCGGGAAAAATACCTTATCCAGGTCCTTTACAATAACCTTGTTAACCTTTTCCGGGAACCGGGCATCGGTGGGCGAAACGCTATTTATCGTACCGTCCATCCTGTACTGGACGTTGTACAGCGACGGTACGTACACCCCCTCAATAAGGGCCACTCTTTCCAGGAACTCTCTTCTAGTACCATCCCCTTCTTTCCACCGCCGATATGTATCCAGTATAGGGGTTAGTACTTCCTCCCCTTCCCCCAAAACAAAAAAATCAAATAGGTCCGCCAGCGGCTCGGCGTTGTAGGCACAGGGGCCGCCGCCTATAACAAAGGGGTGGCTTTCGTCCCTCTGGCTGCTTAAGAGCGGTATATCCGCCAGCGAGAGCATGTTCACGATGTTTGTATAACCCATCTCATACTGCAGTGTAAAGCCTAAAAAATCAAATGACGCCACCGGGTCCCTGCTTTCCAGCGCAAACAAAGGAATGCCCTTATCTCTCATAAGGGCCTCCATATCGGTCCAGGGTGCAAAGACTCTCTCGCACCAGGTATCTTTCCTTTCGTTGAGAAGATAGTAAAGTATCCGAAGCCCCAAATGGGACATGGCTATTTCGTATACGTCGGGAAAGGCGAAGGCAAACCTTATATCTGTCTCTTCCTTGTCCTTGTATACGCTGTTGTACTCGCCCCCGGCATACCGTGCGGGTTTTTCCACCCGGCTTAAAAGCCCCTCTATGTCCTTTGATGTCATCATATGTCCTCCTATGCCCTTTACTGTGCTTATATACCTAGTATTCCAAGAGTCCCTTTTGCTTATTTACGGTAGCGCAGGGCCTCCTCCGTCGGGCTGTTTCCATTTGTTACTATAATTATATAATAAAACTGACACCGTATCTATGGATTATGTATATTAATTATTTCCTCCATCTTTACATTGTACCCATGCCGCATTATTCCGTCCAAAACCTCCTGTTCGCTTACCTTTCCCAGAACTTCACCGCTTCTTCCCACTACAAACACTATATGGTAGAAGCCTGGTACAAAAAAATTGATCACCCTTTTCCCGCTGGCATTGTAAGCGGCCACCAGGGTCCTGGACCTTAGAAGTCCCTTTTCCCGCAGCAAACCTTCCTTACAGCCAACCTGGCTTATTACCAGGGAGGGCGCCATTTTCCTCTCCACCCTTCCGGCAAAAAATAAAAAAACCGCTGCCGCCATCATGGATATCTCCAAAGGGTTATCCAGCCCCCGATACAGTGAAAAAAAGCCCATAATAAGGGCTATTATACTTCCCAAAATATATACTGCCCTGGTGGCAGCCGCCGTGCCATGTTTGCAAGACAGTACGCTCCTTAGCACTCTGCCCCCATCCAGCGGAAGGGCGGGAAGCAGGTTGAAAAGAAAAATAACCGTGTTTGCCGCTATAAAAAAATCTGCATACCGGCAGGTCACAATGCCAAGGGCCTTAAACTCCAGGCATAATACCGCCAGCATGATACTTACAACTGGTCCCGCCAGCGCAATAAGCGATTCCCTGACCGGCTCAAGCCCGGACATGCCTGCTATCCTTACGCTTCCCCCAAGGGGGAACAGACGGATTTCCTCCAGCCGGTACCCCAAAAAAGCCGCCGTCACCCAATGGGCCGCTTCATGAAAAAGAACCGCCACAGCCAGAATTAGAACCCTTATCGGAAACCCGGAGAAGGCGGCGGCCATAGCTAAAACAATAAGTACGGGACTGACCACTATGTCAACCCCCTTTATCCTGGCCAACCTCATTGCCCCGCCCCCCTCTTTATGTACCTATCAGCCCTAAATCCAGCTCGTGGGCGGGGTCCACCGGCCTGCCGTTTCTCCACACCTCGAAATGCAGGTGGGAGCCGGTGCTTAGGCCGGTGTTGCCCACCGTGCCTATTGTTTGTCCCCGGGACACCTGCTGGCCCTCCTCAACCCTTAACTGGTCAAGATGCCCGTAAAGCGTTCTCAAACCGGCACTATGCTCTATCACCACAACATTTCCGAACTCGGAATGGGGCCCGGCCTCTACAACCACCCCGGGAAGGGCAGCCTTTACCGGCTGGCCCACCGGAGCGGCTATGTCTATCCCCTCGTGTTTGCTTTCAACTTTAAATACCGGGTGAGTCCTTTTACCGTACCCCGACGTGATTTCTCCCTGTACCGGCATTATCATTAAGCCCGGGGAATCGCCGGTGCCAAAGACCCTCATTATGCTGTTTTTTATAACTGGGACTGTGTCCCTCAGCGCTGTAAACCTTTCCTTCAGATTATATTCCGTGGTTATTACGGATTTTATCCCGCTGGTGGCCCTTTGGGCATAAGAAAAGTTCATGTTTTTTAGAAGTAATATTATTATAACCACCGTTATACAGATGGTAAGCCTTCTCAAGTTACTCCGTAGCCGGTCTTTGTCCTTTGCGCTGCCTACACCGTACCTTCTTTTTATATCGTTTCTTCCAAATCTCCTTACACTTCTCCCAAAACCCCTCTTCATGGGTTCCCCTCCCAAAAGGTTTTAGTATAATATATTTATACCCATGGGAGAATATGAGGACTATCAGAAATTGATTATCTGCCTCCTCATTCCGACGTTAATAACAAGTCCCATAGCGATCATATTGGCCAGCAGTGAGCTTCCACCATAGCTTACAAAGGGCAAAGTAAGACCGGTTATCGGCATTATACCTATTGTCATGCCAATATTTTCAACTACCTGGAATGTAAACATCGAAAGGACCCCGATAACCATTAGATAGCCGAACCTGTCCTTGGCCTGCCGCGCGGCGTCCAGTATCCTAAAAAGCATTAGAAACAGGAAGAAGATTAGCACCACCGCGCCAATAAAGCCCAGTTCCTCCCCCAGTACCGAAAAAATGAAATCGGTGTGCTGCGCCGGCAAAAAATCCAGCTTGTTCTGGGTGCCCTGGTACAGCCCCTTGCCCAGCAGCCTTCCCGAGCCAACGGCTATCATTGACTGTATAACGTGATACCCTCCGCCAAGGGGGTCTATACCGGGGTTTATAAAAACTATAAGCCTTGTTTTCTGGGTCTCCGACAGCAAAAACATCCAGGCGGCAGGAATGGCGGCAATACCCGCGGCTATGCCCCACAGTATCAGCTTATAGCTTATTCCCGCAGCGAACACCATCCCTGCAAAAATGGCCAAAAATACCATAACACCGCCAAGGTCCGGCTCGGTAAACACAAGGGCAATAGGGACACCTACAAAAACTGCCGGCAGTATCATGTCCTTAATGGTGTCTAGCTTTTCTTCGCGGGATTCAAGGAATTTGGCAAAGGAAACTATTATACCTATCTTGGCAAACTCCGACGGCTGGATACTGGAAACACCAAGGTCAATCCAGCTTCTGGCTCCACCCCTTACCACCCCTATACCGGGAACCTTTACAAGCAGAAGGAACAAAACGCTACCTGCATAGATTATATATGAAAGGTTCCCCAGCGTGTTGTAATCTACGGTGATAACCACAAACCCAACTATAAGGCTTATAACCGCCCAGATAGCCTGGCGCTTTACAAGCCCGTAATCACCTGTATCCGGGGCATGGGTTGCACTGCTTACCACAAGTATTCCTATGCACAGAAGTGCCAGAATGGCAAAAACCAGTGTGTAATCTATATTTTTAATCAGCTTCTTTTCAATCAAGCCATCACCCCCGCCAATGCCAAAACCCATACCAATTATACCACAGCCCCAGTAACGAGACATTTGTAAAATTAAACCGGCTTTAGTAGTAGCCGGTTATCTGGCAGCGCCTTTCATGCGCTTTATTGGAATGTTTGCCACCAAAGCGGGGACCATTGATTCGTCCTCGTCACTTTTGGTCTTGGTCATCTTTACCTCCAGATTATCCTCATCTATTTCCATATAATCGGATATTACCCGAATAATATCCCCCTTAATCATTTCCAAAAAGGTAGGAGAGACATTAACCCTGTCATGGACCAGGACCAGTTTTAACCTTTCCTTTGCAATATTTTTACTACTGGCACTCTTCCTCACGTTAGACCTGAAAAAGTCCATATTAACTCCTCCCCTCCTGTTATTTTTTGTTGCTGATTAGCCTAATAAGCTTTAATATAAAACCCTCATCCACTTCTAAATCGAGGAACGGTACCTCGTTGCCCAGGATCCTTAGTGCTATGTTGTTGAAAGCTTTCCCTGCCATCGATTTATTATCGCCCACCGCCGGCTCACCTCTGTTGGTGGAAACAACTATACTTTCATCGTCCGGCACCACACCCAAGAGGTCTATGGCCAGTATATCTATCATATCCTCGGTGTTCATCATGTCACCCTTCTTCACCATGTCTATCCTTACCCTGTTTACCAAAAGCTTTGGATTGCGCAGTTCCGACGCCTCAAGAAGGCCTATTATTCTATCCGCATCCCTCACCGCCGATATTTCGGGAGTGGTAACCACTATGGCGCTGTCCGCCCCGGCGATTGCATTCTTAAAGCCCTGTTCTATTCCCGCGGGGCAGTCAATAATTACAAAATCAAACTCCTGCTTAAGCCTTTCACAAAGTTCCTGCATCTGGGCCGGAGAAACCGCGTTCTTGTCCTTTGTCTGGGCTGCGGGAAGCAAAAACATATCTGGATACCTTTTATCCTTTATAAGTGCCTGGCGAAGCCTACACACCCCTTCCACCACATCCACAACGTCATATACAATTCTGTTTTCAAGACCCATAACCACATCAAGATTTCTTAAGCCAATATCGGCATCCACCAGCACTACCTTTTTTCCGTTAACCGCAAGGGCCGTTCCTATATTTGCAGTAGCGGTGGTTTTACCCACTCCGCCCTTCCCGGAAGTTATGACTATTACCTCACCCATAGGTTTCTCCTCCCTCATTTGTGTTGTCTCCCATCCCGGTCATTTTACATCGTAAACCGACCGTACATACATTCTTCCCTGCTCAACGTATGCTATCTCCGGCTCTTCTATATGTCGCTCCTCGTCAGGCCACCGTACGACGATGCTTCCAATACGAAGCTGTGTGGGCTTAAGCAGTATGGCGGAAACGGTAGCATCGTTATTGTCCGGCACCCCTGCCTTGACGCTTCCGCGAAGGGTTCCCATAACCACAATACTGCCCCCCGCTTCCACCTCTGCGCCGGCGTTGACGTCGCCCATCACCACCACGTTTCCCTCGTAGGAAACCTTCTGCCCCGACCGCAGGGTTGAATAAACAAACCGTGTAGCCATCTCTCCACTGCCGTCCATTCCGGGCGGACCGTTTTTGCCTGACAAGGGCCGTTTGGTTTTTATGCCATACCTTTCCTGGAGGATTTGTGCGAGAATATCCTCCTCTATTTCGTCCAGTTCAATTCCGTAGACGCCCGCCACGTAGGCACCTGTAAAAAAGTCTCCGGAACTGTTCAGTTTGGCCTCCAGCGCCCCGATAAAGTCCTCAAAACCGCCGGTACCCTTATAAACCGCATACAGCCCCTTCTTTAAGCCTTTGAACTCCAAGCTGGTCTCCTGCATACCCTTTGTTTTACCTCCATTAATAATTCTTCACTAAACCGGTAATTCCTGCTATGTTTTTATCTATCTCGCCAGAACATTACCGGGTTCCATCACCGGACCGCTGCTTTTTACCTTCAGGAATTCCTCTATTATTGCCTTTGCAACGGGGGACGAATAGTTACCCGAGCCGCCCTGGAATATTACCACCGCCACCGCTATCTGCGGGTTCTCATAGGGAGCAAAGCCTGCAAACCAAGCGTATCCGTCATAGCCCGGATTTTGTGCCGTACCAGTCTTCCCGGCGATGTTAACGGTGGTATCCCTAAAGACGGATGCCGCCGTTCCTCCGGGTTTGGTAACCGCCAGCATGCCTTCGAACACGGCTTTTAAATTCTGCGGCGATATTTCTATCCTTTCCAGTACCTCCGGCTGGTTGTAGCGGTATTCCCCACTCTGCTGGTCGTATATCTTCTTGACCAGGTGGGGTTTGTAGCGGGTACCTCCGTTTGCGATTGTTGCGATATAGTTGGCAACCTGAAGAGGTGTGTACATATGCTCGCCCTGGCCTATTGCAGCACTTAGCGTCTGGCCTGCGGTCCACCTGCTGGCGTTTATATAGCTAATTAGCTTGTTTATATGCTCTGTCTCGTTTATGCCAATGTCCTCCAGGGCCTTGCGCATCTGTGTCCAGGTGTTAAACTGGACGTTCAAAAGACCAAACACACCATCAATCATTTCCTGCTCCTCGACGTTCATTGTATCAGTCATATATCTTTTAATCACGTTTTTCCATATGCCTGTCTTGTAGGTCGGCCCCGCCACAATGCCCGCCGATTCGCCGGGCAGTTCTATGCCGGTCCGCTGCCCCAGGCCGAATTTGCGTGCATACTCCTCCATCCTGTCAATCCCCAGAAGGCGGCTAACTTCATAGAAAAAGTAGTTGCACGAATCCTTAATGGCATCCACCACATTCTCGGGACCGTGGGTGGTCCGGTTCTGATTCCATAACCAGCAGGCGGGGCTTGCCCCCGGTATAACCCTGTATACCCCCCTATCCACAATAACGGTTTTGGGGGTTATTATATTTTCCTGGAGGGCTGCCACTGCCAGTGCCATCTTAAAGGTGGACCCCGGTGGTACTGCGGCCTGGATAGCGTTGTTATAAAGCGGCCTTGGTTCCAAGGGGTCGTTGGACTGCGGGTTTAAGGCCTCCCAGTCCTCGCTGGATATCCCGGTGGCAAAGAGATTGGGGTCGTAGGAAGGGTAGCTGGCCATGGCCAGCACTTCACCGGTGTTCACATCTATGGCCACCGCCGCCCCCGACTTTGCGTTTGGGTATTTTGTACCCATCTCTCCCGCCTGAATCTTTTCCATGGTCTCGATGAGAGACTGCTCTGCGGTCTGCTGCAGCCGGGAATCCAGCGTGAGAAATATATTGTTACCGGGTATTGACGGTCTTTCACCCAGCGTGCTTATAAGACGGCCCACCGAGTTTACCTCGACCTGCCGGGCGCCCCTTATCCCTTTCAGTTCCTCCTCCAGAACCCTTTCTAAGCCCGATTTGCCTATAATATCGTTTTGCGTGTATCCCTTATCGGAAAGGCCCTCCAGTTCCTCCTGATTAATGCTGCCCAGGTACCCCAGTACGTGGGCGGCAAGGTTTCCTTCCTTGTAATGCCTTATGGGCTTAACCTCAACGTTGACACCGGGAAGGTCCAGATGCCTTTCTTCTATCTGGGCAACCGTCAGCATTGATACATCTCTTGCAATCTCCATCGGCTGGTAGGCCAGGTAGCTCTGCTCGCTAATTTTATACAGTATTGCAAGAACCTTCAGCGCAAGCTCATCGGGCATCCCCGGGGATATACCGTGCTTTTCCCTTAAAAACGCGAGGGTCTGCGCCGCGTCGTATTCCTCGGGAATTTTATGTTTCTCCTTCCACTGCGCTTCCTCTTCCCCGCTGCCCAGCTTAAACCGGAGCGGGTCATCACCGATGACAAAGTCCAGCTTTATCTGTTCTTCGTTGCCGGCCAGTATTTCTACAAGTTCCTGTGCAACGTAGCTTATGGTCTCCTGCACTATTTCGGTCTTCATTATTTCCACTACATAGCCCGGGCGGTTGCCAGCTATTTCCCGGCCGTGCCGGTCCAAAAACAGTCCCCTCGGAGCATCTACCGCTATCCTCCTTATGCGCTTGTTCTCCGAAAGGTCGCTGTAGTATTCCCCGTTTACGATCTGGAGTTGTACCAGCCTAAAAACAAGAACCACGGCAATAATTGCCAGAAGAAGCGCTATTACGTTGTTTCTGTCCCTAAGCCTTTTCCAGACCATATCCGCACCACCTTTTTCACTGCCTTTTCCTCTTAATTTTAAGCCGGTCTTTCATGTTCTTTCTGAAGAACAGCGCAAACAGGAACCTGTAAAGGATCATTGAAACAATACAGTTGTATACCATCTCAACGGGCAAAAAATACCTTAAGTATGTGAGTATCGGGGTATCTATCCCCAGGACGTAATTGAAGAATATTAATATTATGTATTTTACAACGGTTGCCCCGGCGGTGAATATCAGCGGCACCACCATGTGTTCCTTGAACACCTTACCACTATTTTCACCGACAATGTATCCGGTAAGCATATATGAAAGGGTTGTAATACCTACCGGATTGCCGAATACTATATCCTGCAGCATTCCGGCGGTAGCGCCTACAAGCGCCCCCCGCTCCCTGCCCATAAAGGTACCAAGGGCTACGACGATGGCCAGGGCAGTATCCGGCTTCACACCCATAACGGCTATGTACTGAAATACCGTTGACTGTAATATGAAGTTCAGAATAAGGATAAGCGCCACGACCCACCCGTTCAATTCATCGTCTCTCCTCTTGAGGGAAGCTCTTCCACATGCTTAAGTACAAAGACTTCCTCCAGTTTATCAAAATCCACTGCCGGTTCTACCTTTATGCTTTTTAAAAGCTGCCTGTCTCCGGTGCTAATTCCGGTTATCTTGCCCACATAAAGCCCCTTTGGGTAAATGCCGCCCATCCTCGATGTAACAATGTCGTCCCCTTCAACAATTGCTGCCTCCGGGGATACGAAACCGGTAATTTCAAAACTTATGCCCCCCTTGAGGATTCCGGTATCCCTTGTCCTGTTTACAAGTATGCTCACGGAGCTTCTCTGATCGTTTAAGGGCATCACCTTGGCCCAACCGCTTCCCGCCTCTATAATCTGCCCAACCAGGCCCTTGCTGGTGACCACCGGCATATTCCTTATAATACCGTTTTCCGAGCCCTTATTGATTGTAAAAACACTGGACGTGTTGTCCGGGCTTTTACCTATTACGCTGCATCCGATAAGGTCAAATTCGGAATGGGTATCCTTGAAGTCAAGCATTTCCCTCAGCCTTTCATTCTCCTGAATCAAGGCTTCCATTTCCCTTATTTGAGCCCGGAGCGTTATTATCTGTTGGTTGAGCATCTGGTTTGTTTCCTTAAGACTGCCTATTTCCGCTAGGCCGGTTATGGAATTGCGTATGGTATTGACTACCGACGTTACCGCCCCGGTAATGGGTTTTATGATAACCCCGACAAGGTTTTCAGGCCCGGACACCTGCGTCCTGTCCAAGGAGGTAACGGCAATAATAACAATAATAATGATAGCCGCTACTGCTACCATTATTATTGACCTGTTTTTATAAAGTTTGGACATTGCTCCCCCCCTCTTTTTACCTGCTTTTCTTTGTAGAAACCAAAACCCTTCTTAGTAATTTCAATTCCTCAAGGGCCTTTCCGGTACCCATAACAATGCAGTCAAGAGGGTTTTCCGCAATATTTACGGGCATGCCGGTTTCGTCCCTTACCCTTTTGTCGAGACCCTTAAGAAGCGCCCCTCCACCGGTGAGTACCAGTCCCTTTTCCATTATATCCGCCGCCAGCTCGGGCGGAGTTTTTTCCAGCGTATACTTTATAGCTTCCATAATGTTGTTCACCGGCTCGGCTACGGCTCCCCTTATCTCCTCCGAAGTAACCCTTATGGTTTTGGGCAGGCCGGTAACCAAATCCCGTCCCTTGACATCCATCTGGCCGTCATCACTTACCGGGGAGGCTGACCCCACCGTAAGCTTGACCGCCTCCGCGGTCCTTTCACCTATCAGCAGGTTATACTGTCTCTTAACGTACTGCACGATGGATTCGTCCAGTTCGTCCCCGCCTATACGTATCGACCTGCTGGTTACTATACCCCCGAGGGAAATAATCGCAACCTCGGTGGTCCCCCCACCGATATCCACTATCATACTACCCCTTGGTTCCGCCACCGGCAGTTCTGACCCAATGGCAGCGGCCATGGGTTCCTCTATAAGATAGGCTTCCTTAGCACCCGCCTGCTCTGCGGCCTCTTCAACGGCCCTCTTCTCAACCTCGGTAACCCCCGACGGCACGCATACTATAACCCGGGGTTTGAATATTGACGGTTTTGGGTAGGCCTTTTTTATGAAGTTTTTTAGCATGCTTTGGGTTATGTCAAAATCGGCGATTACACCGTCTTTCATAGGCCTTATCGCTATTATGTTACCGGGCGTTCTGCCAATCATGTTTTTGGCTTCGCTGCCCACCGCCAGCACCTCTTTGGTTTCGCTCTGAATAGCCACCACTGAGGGTTCCCTCACTACAATTCCTTTTCCCTTTACATAGACCAGTGTATTGGCTGTTCCTAAATCTATCCCCATGTCCCTGGAGAAAATGCTGAATATTCCCATGTACTATACTCCTTCCTTAACTTTTGTCAGGTTTACTAAACTGAAACAAGTCTATACCCAAAGAACGAAATATACTATCCAGTATTGTTATCGGCAGACCCACCACATTAAAGTAGCAACCCTTTATACCTTCTATAAACACCGCAGCTTTCCCCTGCACGGCGTAGGCTCCGGCTTTATCCAGGGGTTCCCCGGTGGATACGTACCTTCTAATGCTCTCGGGGCAGATATCTTTCATTTTCACCATGGTTGCCTGGTACCCAGTCCGTTCTTCCCCGCTTTCGCTGTCCGTCACCGCTACACCCGTTATAACGATATGTTCCTCCCCGGAGAGCCTGCTTAGCATTTGAAAAGCTTGTTCGGTGTCCACCGGTTTACCCATAATCTCCCCCTTTAAAACCACTATGGTATCCGCCCCCACAACAAGGGCCGGGTATTTGAGCCTGTTAGCCACGTCCCTGGCTTTTCTCAGAGCAACGGCGACAGCAGCCTGTTCCGGGGGGCACCCCTCAGGAAAGGCCTCGTCGGCATCGCTTTTTATTACCTCAAAGCTAAGGCCCAACTGCTCCAGTATCTCCTGTCGCCTCGGCGAACCGGATGCAAGCACCAGCCTCTTCATTCAACCACCCGCCACCGTCATATTTTCAGAAAAATAAATATTGCGATGATTAGTCCAAGCACCCCTGCAACATTTATATTTACCACAAAACCGAATATAAAGGATAAAAAACCCAAATCAAGAAAAAGTGGTTCTTTGATTCCTATAGGATAGTTGTGCTGCAAAAACGGGAAAAATTGGCTTAAATAATGCCCCAGAAAAGCACCTATTATTGCACCAGTCAAAAGCAGCAATAACAGCACCCACGGATTCCTTGTTCTGATTCTCACTGCTACTCCTCCTCGTAGTTTTTGGCCTCTCAATAAGCAATGTCGTCTATTTCGGTTTCCTGTCCGACTATTTTTATGTATACCCTGTTAGGCATACACACCGTCATCTCGTTAACCCGTTCGATCCAGCCCTCCTTGACGCATACCTGGTCGGGGCAGGAAGCTGCTTTTATTCTTATTCTATTGTTGCCTACTTCTACCGTATTATAACCCCAAGGGGTGGTTACGGTAAACTCAGAGGGCTCTGCCCCCTTCAACTCTACCCTGCTGTGCTCCTCCCCGTTGACCATTATTACCGCATAGTTGCTCCCGTCGGAAGTCATTACGATGGTGGTGTAGTAAAGTCCAAAAAACGCCGTTGCAACCAACATCAAAATCAATGCTTTATCATACCTGGTCATGGCATCTTCTCTTTCCGGCTGTAGTATTTCCCCTACCTTTCCTAGTTTATCATTTCGCAATTTTCAATACAAGCAATAGATACAGGAATTTTTAGCCTCCAGCTGTTTCCTATGCCAGCGCGTAGCCTCATTCTTCAGGAAACGAGAGGGCCGTTCTCTTGCTTCCTTCGATACCTGCGCCCTTAATCTTTGACCTGAATACTGTATATATTCTAGTATGTCATCCTGGGCGAAGCGAAGGACCTTGTCAAGCGAAGAGCACCTTTGTCTGCCTCCTTGTAGATTCTTCACTACGTTCTTAAGCGGCAATGTCGGATTCTTCAGGCTCCGCCTTCAGAATGACAGAGCCGGATTCTTCGGACTTCGTCCCCTTAAGTTACAGATAAGAACGCCCTTAGAATGACAGATAAAGGAATGTAATAAAATAGAGATGGGATGCACCCATCTCTATTTTGCAAAGTAGTGCTTGCCTATTTTCTTAACTATCTGCCTGCTCCAAATCCAGCTAGAGGTAGCTGTATCGGGATTGAAAAAATAAATCGCCCCGCCGGAAGCGTCCCAGCCCTTAAGCGCGTTCTCCACCGCCTTATAGGCATTAGCGTTAGGCGTCTGATACAACTGCCCGTTCTGTACCGGTGTGAAGGCACCCGGCTGATATACTACTCCAGCCACAGTGCCGGGAAACCTGCTGTCCTTTACCCTGTTGAGTATAACCGATGCCACCGCCACCTGTCCTTCAAAGGGCTCGCCCCTTGATTCGGCGTAAACCATTTTAGCCATCAGTTCCATATCTCTTGCCGATGAACCGGTGGCATAGGTATTTGCACCCCTTGATGCAGTGGCCGCGGGCCACGTAATGACCAACTTTTGGTTTGGGAATACTACGTCATTCCAGTGGTTGTTTGCCCTTTTCAGTTCATTTACAGTTGTTCCATACCACTGGGAAATCTTCCACAGGGTGTCCCCCGGGCTTACTGTATGAATGGTTGCCGCCAGTGCCGTATAGGGAACAACCGAAACGGTCAGAACCGCTATCGCCAGCAGGACAGCCAGCCGTGTCAGCCCTTTGACCCTTATCCTTTGCATACTACCCCTCCCCTGCCTTAAATTTGGTCAGTTGATATTATACACCAGGGGTGGAGCCAAGTCATCAGGTATTTGTTTACATAATCCAGCGCTTAGCGCCACTTACTTATCGTTTAATGAAGCGGGAGCCTTAAGGCGTCAAGTCATCGGGTAACGCACATCAATCAATGGATTTCTGCCGTCCGGTATGGTCAATGAAATAGTTTTCCTTTATTATGAGCTGGGAAACCGGAACAATGGTATAACCCTCCTTTATGAGCCGGTCAAGTATTATGGGCAGAAAATCCGCTACGTATTTTGCATTGTTGTGAAACAGCACTATAGAACCATTGTTTACCCTTTTTAGCACCCTGTCCACCACCGGTTCCACGCCGAATTCCTTCCAGTCCAGGGAATCCACGTCCCACTGTATGCTGTAATAACCCAACTGCTGGGCGGTTTCTATAACTTTGTTGTTGTAATCACCAAAGGGCGGTCGAAAGAGAATCGGGTCCTTTCCGGTTACAGCCTTTATCTTTTCTGCGGTGGTTTCCAGTTCCTTTTTTATCTCCTCTACGGTAAGCTTTGACATCTGGGGGTGGGTAGTTGAGTGATTTCCAATTTCATGACCTCTGCGATGAATTTCCTCCAACACTTCCCCGTATTTATCTATCCAAAAGCCTACCAGGAAGAAGGTGGTCTTTACGTTGTACCCATCAAGTATGTCAAGTATCTGGGGAGTATATTGGTCTCCATAGGCTGCGTCAAAGCTTATTGCTATTTTTTTCTCCTCCGTCTCAACACTGTATATGGGCAGTCTCTTATCGTTGTTAAACAATACGGACACTACTCCCGGAGTATAACCCTGAGTATAGACCACCGATACCGCAACCAGTAGCATAACCAATAAAATCTGCTTTATAAAACTCTTCCTAATAAGAAATATCCTCAATCCACCCAGCCCCCAAAAAAATATTATCTCCTTTATATATTTATTCGGGGGATGCAGCTATATTACATAAAAAAAGCCGGAGGGCATGTCTACATCGACATTTATACCTCCGGGCTGCCCGAAGAAAAATTAAACACATATTATCCGACTTCATGAATACCAATGCAAGTCAGGCTAAATTTATTCCAAATCATATACTATAAGCTCTTTGTCCCCCACCTTGTTTTCGTCAACCTTACCCTCCATTTCCCGGGGAATAACCACCCTGTTCGGATCGCCATCGCTTACATATCTCTCGTGGGGGTTCTTGTCGAAGTAATCCATCCAGTCGTACATGTCGGAGGTAATGGACGGGTCATCGGTGGCCCTTATCCTGGGCGTACTAAGCGGGTTAAATTTTACATCCACCGGCGACGGAGCCGGGTTTGAGCCCACCAGCAGCACCACATTGTTTTGGTAAGCAAAATCCCGGTATTCTCCTTTGTATACATATTGTCTGTACTGCTCCTTTGCATTGACGCCGTATGGCAGTGCCAGCGTGTTTACAGTGTACCCGGGAAGGTATTTATCCGTCTCCGCCACCATCCTGCCCAGCTGGCTTTGGATACCCTCGGCATCAAGCTGTCCGAGATTTGCGTGCCCGTAGGTGTGATTGCCTATATCCATACCCTTTTCAACAAGGTACTTGAACTTGTATTCAATAAAATCTTTTTGCCTAAAGGGCATCGGGTAATATACAAAAAAGGTGGCCGCAAGACCGAAGTCCGGTTTCTCGCTGTGGAAGTCTTCCAGTATTCCAACGGCGCATTTTGGGTCCACCACAAGCTTTCCGTCCTCTTCAAGGACGTTGAACTGGCCCTGGGTCCCGTCGTCAAAGGTAAGAACCACCGGTGTATAACCGGCCTCGACGTCAATATTATTGGAGATATAGTCGTTTAGGCTGATAAGGCGATAACCCTTTTCATACAGCACCCCAAGGTCCTTTCTGAAGTTATCCCACCTCCGCGACCATTCCCCTTCGCTGTCCCCAATAACATGGTACATAAGCACCATTATTTTGCCCGCTTCGTTGGGCTTTACCGTCTGATAGTCGATTCCCTTTTGCTGCCTAGCCCCTTTTTCTCCGCCGTCGGGACCTTCATCTTCGCCTGTTTCCCCGGGCTGGGCCACTTCACTCCCCGGCTGTGCGGGCGGAGTATCTGCCGGCTGCACCGGTGCGTTGCAGGCGGCTGCCATCAATGATAGTACGATGATTGCTAGAATTATCCTGGTATGACCCCTCATCCAACCACTCCTTAATGGTATGGGGACACACCTTTACCTCATGGTAGGCCTATGTAGTACGAGGTATGTCCCCATTAGATGTATATTTTATCCTTCAAAAAAATTATACATTAGTACGCCCTCAATAACCATCTGTAAAAACTGGGCATACCCGCATGCATATTCCGCATACCGAACCCCTGCCTATATGCCTGAAATTATCGTGCATAAAAGTGCTGCAGGCGTGGGCGTCCACCTCCATACCTGGATTATACCACAGCCAAGCCTTACAAAAAACACGCCGGATAAAATTGCTAATTTATAATTATATGCAAAGCACTTAAAATATATTCGTAAAACCATAAAACACTAACATATTTTTTTATCCATCGGGCAAAATTAATTACACAAACAAATTTTTATTCAAAGTCTACAAAGGGAGGTAATAAAAATGGCAGCTGGACAACAGACGCCGGGCAGAAAGTTGGTACAGGAAGCACATCCTGCCCTTGATAATATGAAATATGAAATCGCAAGCCAGTTTAACCTGCCGGTACATCAGGGATCAGAGGACTACTGGGGTGGCTTGACCGCTAGAGACTGCGGAAGGGTAGGCGGCGAAATGGTAAAGCGGATGATTACCATGGCCGAAAACCAATTGGCTGGTAAATAACCTGTAATACTAAAAGGGAAGTCCAAAGGAGACTTCTCTTTTTTATCGGCCTATCATTTGGTATAATGTCTTCGGAGGCGATTGTATGATACATAAGGACAGCGAAGCGCTGGCAGAAAACAAGCTGGTGCTTTTGTATATGCTATCTGAAACGGACATTCCCCTTTCGAAAAACCAGATAACACAGGTTGTTCTGGAAAACAATCTTATGAACTATTTCTCCATGCAGCAGTTGCTGGCGGAATTGGTGCAAAGTGGCCTTGTGGTGTGCTATGAGGATATGGGAAGGCATCTGTACAGGATACAGCGAAAAGGTCTGGAAACCCTCACATTGTTTTCGGCCAGAATACCCTTGAAGCTTAAGGAAACCCTAAGAAAATATCTTCAGGATAAGAAAATACTCCTAAGAAAGGAGACACGAGCTTTCGGCAGCTATTGGGCCGATGAACAGGGTAGCTATTCTGTTGCTCTAAGGCTTACCCGGGGGGAAGACCCCGCGGTGGAAATAAAGCTGAAAACCGATACCGAAAGCGGTGCCGTTGAAATATGTTCAAACTGGAAAGCCAATGCCGAGGCCATTTACCAAGGCATATTCAAACTGCTTACCGGAGAACGGAGGGATTAACAAAGGGCAAGGACACAGGCCGGCTCAACACCGGTTAAGATCGTGTCGGTTACAAGCCCAGTATTCAAATCCACACTGTATAACCGGTTATCCATCATACACGCAACGTGTAGGTGCTTCCCGTCTGCTTCCAGCGACTGACTTACCGGCATCTTGCCAAGCTTAATTTCCTCCAGGACTGAAAAACCGATACTGTCTATTATTGTTAGCCGGTTATCCATGGCGTCCAATACATAAAGTCTTTCCATGTTGTCATCGCAGACTAAATCTACCGGCATGGTGCCCAGCCTTGTGCACCGTGACTTTCTGCCAGATTCTATATCGTACTCGATAAGGCAGTTATGTTGCTGGCTTTCATGGGCCTGGACTATAGCGTACAGTTTTTGTCCAGTATCGTCGCAACATATATCCACCGGATACCCGTCTACCTCCAGGCAGTCGGTCTTATCCATGAACAGTGCGTCAATGACGGATATGCGGTTGCTTCCGGTATTGGCTATATAAAGACAATTATTTAGCTTGTTTAATACAATTGACTGGGGCATTATCCCGCATGGAATCTGTCCTATTATCTGCTGCGTGCATAAGTCTATTACTGAAACACTGTCCGAATCGTAATTGGTAACAAAAGCCCTGTTGCACTGTTCAAATACCTCCAGCCGGTTTGGCCGGTTGCCCGCAAATATTGTATTGACCACCCGGTGGGAGGGTAAATCTATTATAGAAAGGCTGTCATCGTATATATTAACTGCAAGGAGCTGGTCTGCGGCTTTTCTTTGACACAAAAATCCGGGCCCCACCACCGGCCCCCGGGCGAAATGGTTGGTGCTCATCAGTTTTGTTCCTGCAGGCGTTAGCTTTATCCTGAACACTTCCCGATAGGTTTCGCTGCCATAGGCCGCTATACTGTCATCTCCCATATTTGCCACCATTACAATTCCTCTTCCCGTCATTTTCGCACCCCCAAAATATCTATAATCATACTATGCGGAAGGTTTTACAATAGTGTAAAATAAAAAAACCCTCCCAAAAGCGGGAGAGCCTTATGAGACTCATTTTTGCCTTGACCTTAGCTCCTCGAAAACCTCACCGTATCCTATTCCTTTTTGGTGCATCAGCACGGTGAGGTGGTATAAAAGGTCCGCTATTTCGTATACCGTTTCTTCCTTACCGGGGTTTTTGGCACCAATAATTACCTCCGCCGCCTCCTCCCCGATCTTCTTCAGGGTTTTGTCAATGCCCTTGTCCAACAAATAGTTGGTGTAGGACCCTTCCCTGGGGTTTTTGCTTCTATCCTCCACCAGGCGCTGCAGTTGCGCCAGGATACTTTCTATATTAAACCGGGTATCGCACTCCTTCCCCTTTATGTTTCTGTAGAAGCAGGACCTGTTACCGGTATGGCAGGCGGCGCCTGTTTGGTCCACAAGCAGCAACAGCGTGTCCATGTCGCAGTCAATCCGTATACTTACAACCCTCTGCACGTTACCGGAGGTCTCCCCCTTGTTCCATAGCTTATTTCTACTGCGGCTGAAAAACCAAGAGGTCCCGGTTTGTATGGTTTTCTCCAGTGCCTCCCTGTTCATATAGGCCATCATAAGCACCTGTCCGGTTGACCGGTCCTGGACCACGGTCGGTATAAGTCCTTTATCATCAAACTTTAATCCTTTAATAGCGGGTTGAATCATTTTCTCACCGGCACGCCCTTTCCATAGAGATATTCCTTTAAACCGGAAACAGTAAGCTGCCTATAATGGAACAAAGAGGCCGCCAGGGCCGCATCCGCCTTCCCCTCAGTGAAGGCCAGGTAAAAATCCTCTTCCTTACCCGCTCCCCCCGAAGCGATGACGGGTATATTCACCTTTTCGGCCACGCTGCGGGTCAGCTGTAGGTCGTACCCGTCCTTGGTTCCGTCCCTGTCCATGCTGGTAAGCAGTATTTCCCCCGCCCCGAGGCTTTCCGCCTCGGCAGCCCAGTCAAGAGCGTCCTTCCCGGTATTAACCCTGCCCCCGCTTATATACACGTCCCAGCCCCCCGACGCCCGGGCGCGGGCATCCACCGCCACCATAATGCACCGGCTGCCGAATTCTTTTGCCGCCTCGGCTATAAGCACCGGGTTTTTTACCGCGGTGGTATTCAGCGAAACCTTATCCGCACCACACATCAGGATACCCCGTATGTCATCTACACTACCTATGCCGCCGCCCACCGTCAGAGGAATGGAAACTTTCCCCGCGATCCTTTTTACCACCTCTCGCATTGTGCTCCTGGTCTCCGCCGAAGCGCTTATATCCAGCAACACCAATTCATCGGCGCCGTCTTTGCTGTAGCAGTCAGCTATTTCCACCGGGTCGCCAGCGTCCCTTAAGCTTACAAAGTTTATCCCCTTTACCACCCGCCCGTTATGTACATCAAGACAGGGTATTATTCTTTTTGTAAGCATGGGTTTTCCTCCTTCAACACATCAAGAATTTCTCCGAGGTCTATTCCGCCGGTATATAGGGCCTTTCCCACCACTGCCCCGGATGCACCCATATGTTTCAACCTAAATAAATGCTCGGGCTTGCTGATACCCCCGGAGGCTATTACTTCCAGCGAAGTTTTTTCAATCATCTCTGCGGTACAGGCAAAATTGGGCCCGCCAAGCATTCCATCCCTCCAAATGTCTGTATAAATCACCGTTTTTACCCCTAAATCCTCCATTTGTTGTGCAAGGGTAAGAGCTTGTACGTTACTGGTCTTGCTCCATCCCTCCACCGCCACAAACCCGTCCCGGGCGTCGATTCCAATTGCTATTTTTGTAGGGTACATGCCGACTGCACGTTTTATTAGGTCTAAATCCCTAAGTGCTGCGGTCCCCAGAATTACCCTTTGTATTCCCAGGCTAAACAGATATTCCACCGTATCCAGATTTCTTATACCGCCGCCCAGCTGTACCGGTATTTTTACGCTTCGCAGTATTTCCTTCACTTCCTTTAGGTTGCGTGGTCTGCCGTCAAAGGCACCATTAAGGTCCACCACATGAAGATATTCCGCCCCCAGGCTCGCCCATTTATTCGCCGCCCTGGCGGGGACCTCGTCGTAAACAGTGGCCTTTTCCATCTCCCCCCGCTTAAGCCTTACACATTTACCGTCCTTTATGTCTACTGCGGGAAAAATTATCATTCCACCATCCCCCTTATAAAACGCCCTTAGTGGACAATACTCCTTTAATCCTTTCCTCCTTCAGCGCTGCCTCATCCAGAACCCTACCCAGGCCCTTGAATATGCTCTCGGCAATATGATGGTTGTTGCTGCCGTGAAGAAGTTCTATGTGCAGTGTCAGCCCCCCCTTTACCGCAAAGGCACGCAAAAATTCCTCAACAAGCTCAAGGTCGAAGTCCCCCACCCTTTCGCTGGTAAACCCGACGTTATAATGCAGATAAGGCCTTCCGCTTATATCCAACGCCACCATAGAAAGGCTCTCGTCCATCGGCGTAAAGGCGGTGGAATATCTCCTTATACCAGACCTATCCCCCAGCGCCTTTGACAGGGCCTGTCCCAACACAATACCCGTATCCTCTACGGTATGGTGGAAATCCACCTGGGTATCCCCTTCCGCTTTAACTTTCAGATCCATAAATCCATGCCGACAAAAAAGCTCCAGCATATGGTCAAAAAAACCTACGCCGGTATCAATATCCGACCTCCCGCTTCCGTCAAGGTTTAGAACCACCTGTACCCTTGTCTCTCCCGTCCTTCTTTCAATTTCTGCCTCCCTCATGCATACACCTCCCCTAGCATCTCCTTAAGCTGTTCTATAAATATTCTGTTCTGCTGCGGAGGGCATATTGTAATCCTAAGGCAGTCCTCCAAAATTCCTTCTCCATAC
>JAAYJF010000010.1 GCA_012523075.1 Clostridiales bacterium
CAACGGTACCCTGCTCAACGACGAATGGTGCGCCTTCTTCAAGGAGAACAACTTCCTGGTGGGTATCTCGATCGATGGCCCTCAAGATTTTCACGACGAGTACCGGTGCGACAAGATGGGTCGCCCCTCTTTTTACCGGGTGATGAAGGGGATAGAGTTGCTGCAAAAGCACGGGGTGGAGTTCAACTGCATGGCGGTGGTGAACGACTACAACGTGGACTACCCGCTGGAGTTCTACCGTTTTTTCAAGGAGATCGGTTGCCAGTTCCTGCAGTTCACCCCCATCGTTGAACGTATTCGGAAGTCCCCCTCCCACAAACAAACGACGGCCAAAAATTCGGGTCTCCGGTTAGCCACGGTGAATGAGACGGGGGATGAAACGGAATTAGCCCCCTTCACCGTCCCCGCCCGGAAATGGGGTCAATTTCTTTGTTCCATCTTCGACGAGTGGGTCAAGCAAGACGTGGGTAAAATATTTATCCAGCTATTCGACTCCACTTTGGCCAACTGGGTCGGCGAACAGCCGGGGGTCTGCACATTGGCCAGACGGTGCGGTCACGCCGGCGTGATGGAGTTCAACGGCGATGTCTACTCCTGTGACCACTTCGTTTTTCCCGAGTATCGCCTCGGCAATATCTACACCCAGACGCTCACCGCCATGATGTACTCGCCGGAGCAGCAAAAGTTCGGCAATGATAAATACGATGCCCTGCCCCAGCAGTGCTTGGAGTGTGACATGCTCTTCGCCTGCCACGGGGAGTGCCCCAAGAACCGGTTCATCAAGGACAAACAGGGAAACGAGGGGCTGAACTACCTCTGTGAAGGGTACTACCGTTTTTTCACCCACGTGGCACCCTACATGGATTTCATGAAGCAAGAGCTGCTCGCGAAACGTCCCCCGGCCAACGTGATGAGTTGGTTGAGCAATCGACGTGCAAAGGGACTGGCACCCTGAAAGAAGTAAAACCACACCCGACACAAAAAAGGGTTGGGACATAAGCCCAACCCTAATCAAATGCCGCGATAATTCGGCAACACGACGAATCAAATTCAATCCATCTAATCTCCTATTACAAATAGGCGTATACTATATTTATGGCTGGCCTTGTCGATGTAGTTCGAGTATGCCTTGTCACTGCTAAAGCTCATACCGCACGCGAGGTTGTTGCCAATCGGCGTAGAGGACCAAAAATAGCCATTAGTACCCCTATTTTGCGTCACTCCCTCGGTGTCAATATAGCCGCTGGCGGGGAAGTCGCGGATCACTTCGTTCTCATCATTTTTCTTAAATTCATCACGAATATTCCATATATTCGGGAGCGTTTTCCCGTAAAAGCTGCGCGAAGTTATCTTCATATGAGTTTTGTTCCCGTCTTCGATGTACTCGTACTTCCAGGCTGACACCATGCTGGTACCCTTGTAGCGGATCGCGTAAACTTCTCTACCTAAGATACCAGAAAAAGCCAGAAAGTCGCTTTTCATCGTGATGCTTTTACCTTGTACCATCACGGTCTCGGCAACTTCAGAAGAAAACGTCACAAAAAAGGTAAGAAATTTCACATAATCGGTGTTACCCGGCATAATGGATCGCCACTCCTCTACGCTCGGCAGGTAGTAGGATGTAGTATAAACATGTAATAAGTCTACGAAGATGGAAAGGCCATCGTGATCGAAGTAGCCGCTCACGTCGCAGGCGGTCGAGTCCGTCACGAAACGAGTGCCCGACACTAAACCAGCGTCCGGGTTTAAGTTGTACTTGGTGACAAACTTGAGCGGATTAGGGGGAACGCCGCGGGTATAATATTGACGCATTCTTTGGCCATCGTGAACGAATTCCAAGATCAAATAGTCGTTGTTTAAATGTATGATGGTAAAGTTGTCTATGTTGAAGAGGGTAGGACCTTCCTGCCATGTGATTTCGCTTACGTTTAATTTATTCCCTTCAGTGAGAGTATAAGTAAACGGTTCATACATTTCACCCGGACATGACCCGTTAGCCGCATCCATAAAATGCATCCAATAGCCCTGCCAGGGATCAATGTTTCTCCATCCGCCTCTATTGTTGGGTTCTTGAATGAACAACATGTTCCACTTGCCGATAAGTAAATCAACGTCAAACTGGGGCAGTGGCGCACCTTTGGGAATAACAAAGCTTGTGCCGTTAAACGTAATGGTAATGGCTTCGGCGGTTTCGGTGATTGTAAGGTTAGCATCACCGTCGTTACCAGGTTCACCCTGTTCACCCTTATCACCTTTGGGCCCAACAGCTTGCACGGGATTTCCGTTCTCATCTTTCACCTCCTGCCATGTGATGCCGTTGTCGAGGCTCATTTCCCAATGACCGGCAGTATTTATCCGCAAAGTGGGAGTAAGCCCGGGTTCCCCTTTTTCGCCTTGGTCTCCTTGTATGCCTTGCTCACCCTTTGGGCCCGTAGCGGGTACTTTGTTGCCGTTGGCATCAAGTAGCCACTCACCGTCAATGGTCCAGTAGAGGCGATCATCAGGACCAAATGGTTTTGTTCCCATAACAACCTTATCACCCTGGTCACCTTTATCGCCCTTGTCGCCCTTGGCACCGTGCTTCAGGGTGATCTTGCTGCCATCGCTCATGGAAAGCTCATAGCCGCTCTTGTCAGCCAGCTCCTTGTAAGAGACCACGCTCACCTTTTTGTTCAGGGCATCTATCAGCCCACTAATGGCAACAATATCTGAGTTAGCGGTATTCGTCAACTGCTCCACGCTCCTCAACCACGCCTCGAACTCGGTGAGCTTGTCAGTTTGCTCCTTATTTTGTTTTTTCAGGAGATCGATCTCGCTGTAAATATCATCCAGGTCGGTACAGCCGGCAATAATAATCACAGCTACCAGCGTGATCGCTATAAAAAATCTTTTCATGTTTATTAATATTAATGGATTGAACTTATTACCTGAAAACTTCATCTCTTCTCTTTCATTAGCTATCAAAACCCTATTCCCCCTGTCTAGAAATTTCCATGTCTCATTACGGCAGAAGAAACAGAATTAACAATATGCCTGTAATTTTTGATAAAATTACTATGCCGTGGTGAAAGAAAAAAGAGGATTGGTGGTCTATTTCGCGCATATATACAAAATAGACCAGTTTTCGGTAAACATAGACCGATAATTACATCAAATATATACCGGCTGGAAAAAACGCGTGTGTTTTATGCCCCGCATGTGCGTGTTGTCAAAAAACTGGTTGAAGTCGAAACAAGCTTAATAAAACTCGGAAAATGTAGTTTATACATGATAAATAGTTTACCTGTTTTTCACGCGCAAACATACAGGTTTTCCGCGATTCGTAAAAAAACACGGTATATTATCTCTTTACTTTACTTATTAAAGAAAAAGAAGAAGTAGGACGCGGCTATAATCTGTTTATTGTGTCCCGTGGCTTTTCCCAGCCGATTTCCTTGAGCGTTTCTCACGGTCCCATCGTTTTCCACCCTGCCAAGCTGGTTTCCTGCGGCGTTACGCACGATGCCATCCGACTGGATCCGGCCAAGCTGGTTGCCCGATGCACTACGCACGGTGCCGTTGAATTCGATTTTACCCAGTTGGTTCCCCGCGGCATTACGCACGGTACCGCTCGATTCAAACTTCCCCAGCTGCTTACCCGAGGCATCACGCACGGTGCCATCCGTTTGCACTTTGCCTATTTGCCTGCCACTCGCGTCACGGAACTCATGTTGCGCCTGCACGTTACCTGCCGCGAATAGCGTGAACAGGGTGATGCTTATTATCAGAAACAGTTGCTTCATTTTTATGATTATTTAATTTTTAATCGTCCACTTTTTTAATGAACAGTAGTGTAATTATATACATGCTGTATACCGTATGTTAATGTACGCTTTGCTAATACCCTATCTGAAACAGATAATCCCGGTTATACGTGCGCACGTAAAGCTTATCGTCTTTGCGAATAATATAATCTGGTCCGGTAGCCACCTTTATGGTATGCAGTTTTTTGCCGGTATATTTATCGAGGATGTATATAAAGTCGGGCTCATCTGTAAAACCGTACCCGCAAACGATATTGTCACCAATGATTTCAAAGTTATAAGCGTTGGATACCAGGTAATCGCTCCGCCATAACGCCTGATAGTTGGAAAGATCGATGGCGGTAATAAACGCGTTTATCCCGTTCGTGGTTTCGGCATAGGTGGGGTGCGCGTTTGAAACGTACAGTATGTTGTCCTCGATGGCTGCCCACCTAATAGACATCAGCCAATAATCGAAGTCGGCTTTGCCTACACCCAGGTAGTTCCCAAAATCCAGAAAATGCAACACCTTTGTATTATTGGTGTCGGTGATTACCATGTAACGAACATCTAAATGAGAGGTGCCATACAGGTAAATATTCCCGTTTGCATCATTAATTCCCTTTATCAGTTTCAAGTTTCCTATCACCAAGGGTACCTTGGGAGAGAGCTTATAGGGTGCCATTCTCGTGGTATTCGTCCCTTCATCAGGAAGCAAGTATAGAGGAATCATCAACTCATTGGAGTAAAACCAATTACCCTCATCGATAATCTCATTTGCTTTAACGCTCAACTGTTTTAACGTGATTACAGCGCTGCTGCTCTTTTTCAATGAAGGATCCGGCAAAACATAAGGCGTCAGATCCCCCACGGGAAGGGTTTGCGCCATGCCATCCCGTGCCGATACGATGAAAAGCAGGGAGAGGCCCAATAACCTTAACACGAATCTTTCTGTTTGCATATAATTATTATTTTGATGTTTTATACAATTACTCTCAAAGGTGCTCAGTGACAGTCTTATGATAGTTTTCATAAGGGCGTTTCCTAACCTCTGCCTACCAGTCCTTACCGGGGAAAAGTTTCTCAAAGGCTTCGCGGTTGAGCAAGTGGGCGATTTCACCATAAGGTATCTC
>JAAYJF010000185.1 GCA_012523075.1 Clostridiales bacterium
AGTCATTTTTAAGTTATTCTACTGAAATTCCATCAGTAAATTTAGGACAGCTCTGGGATGTTATGAATATAGTAAATACAACGGGTCTACCATTAGGAGTACACTGTGAAAACCAAGAAATTATTGATGTTATGGAAAAACCCTTTAGGGCAAAGGAAACCAATGAATATGTAGATTTTAATCATGGACGCGCTCCTCTTGCAGAAATGGTTGCATGTCTAGAAGCGATAGCCATAGCAAAATCAACCGGAGCAAGGCTCCATATTGTACATACAAGCATACCGGAAGTAGTTAAAGAGGTTTGGAGAGCCAATCAAGAAGGATATAATATAACAGTTGAAACATGCCCTCACTACCTTACTTTAACAATAGATGATATAAACAGGTTGGGGCCGTTCGGAATCTGTGCACCACCAATTAGGACCAGGGAAAGCGTTGAAGGCATGTGGGATATGATTCAGGAAGGAAAGGTAGATATGATAGGTTCGGATCATGCTACTTATACATTTGAAGAAAAAGAAGCCCCAAAGTCTATATGGGATATTCCCCTTGGGCTTACGAGTGAACAAACAATGCTACCATTGATTTTTAGCGAAGGCGTTGCAAAAAGAAAGTTATCCCCAAAATTATTTGCTGCTTTAACCTCTGCAAATGCAGCTAAGACCTTCGGCATTTATCCCCGAAAGGGCTATATTGGGATTGAAAGCGATGCAGACCTTTGTTTTATAGATCCTAAAGGTCAGTGGGAAATAAAAACCGATGATTTGTTTTATAAGATGAAATGGTCTCCGTATGCTGGTATGAAATTGTCAGGACGCATAGTACATACAATGGTACGTGGATATCTCGTATATTCGGAAGGCAAAATTTTATCAGAACCGGGCAGGGGCAAATTCATAAGACCATTGATTTAATATTATGGAAGGGTGCTATATGTGAGAGCAAAACTAAGCAGGATAAAAAAAGATATTGAGACACTTGCAACATATACATCTACTCCGTCTTCTGGAGTAACAAGACTTCCTTTTACACCGGAAGATAAAAAGGCGAGAGAATATATAAAAGAGCAGATGATAAATTCAGGTCTAAAAGTCCGAGTAGATGGTGTAGGCACCATAATAGGTAGGAGAGAAGGAACAAAACCTAATGCTCCCGTTATAATGCTTGGATCCCATTACGATTCTGTAAAAAATGGCGGTGCCTTTGATGGAACAGCAGGATTAGTGGCAGCACTAGAAGTTGTTAGGGTACTAAATAGTGAGGACATAACAACAAAATACCCGATTGAAGTTGTGGCCATGAACGATGAAGAGGGAGTGCGCTTTAAAGGTGGTATGCTTAGCAGTAGGGCAATAATTGGAGAAGTGACAGATGAGGAACTGGATACTTCTATAGATGAAGATGGTATAAGCATTAAACAAGCAATGGTGGAATTTGGAATAAAACCTAATTTGCATGAGGCAAAGTATCAAAAAGGCGCAATAAAAGCTTTTATGGAACTTCATATAGAACAGGGTCCTATACTGGAGGCAAATAAAAAGGAAATAGGTATAGTAAAAAGCATTGTAGGGCTTTCAACCTATAAAGTAAACATGGTTGGCAGGGCCGGACATGCAGGTACTACTCCTATGGACTTGAGGGTAGATGCACTATTGGCTGCAAGCAAGGCCATTATTGAATTAAATACAATAGTAAAGGAAACTGGTGGTGATACAGTAGGTACAGTGGGGGAATTGCAGGTACAGCCTAGTGTGGCAAATGTTATACCAGGCACTGTTTAATTCACCATAGATGTTAGGTCATCTGTTGAAGGAAAAATTAGGGAGGTCATTAGGAAATTTGAAAAGGTACTGAAAAAAATTGAAAACAGTTCAGGTGTAAAATCCAGCCTAAAGGAAACATTTTATGCCCCACCGGTAGTGCTTTCAGAAATGATTATTAATCAGATGAAAGACGAAGTTTCTTCACTTGGATATAGAAGTATATGTATGGATAGTGGTGCTGGCCATGATGCAATGGTAATGGCAGAACATGCACCTACAGGGATGATATTTGTTCCCAGCAAAAATGGAATCAGCCACACTCAAGAAGAGTGGACTGATTACGAGGATATTCAAAAAGGGGCAGAGGTTCTATTCAATACAGTAATTGCCTTAAATAATAACGATTGAATAAATGGAAGACTGTGTATCAATTAAGTATTATTTTAAAGGTGGCTGATATAATGAAAATCATGGTCATTAACCCTAACACTACCGAAGAGATGACGCAAAGTATTCACGAGACAGCATGTAAATGTGCCAGATTAGATACAAAAATACATACTGTTAATCCAAAGGATGGACCCGTATCCATAGAAAACTACTATGATGAAGCCTTTGCATTAACCGGAATCTTGAAAGAGATACGTAAGGGTGAACAAGAAGGGTTTGATGCTTATGTAATAGCTTGCGCTAATGACCCGGGACTTTATGCTGCAAGAGAATTTGCACGGGGTCCAGTTATTGGAATAGCTGAAGCCTCTATGCATATGGCGTCTTTAGTAGCAGCAAAGTTTTCTATAGTAAGCTTATTTCCCCGTGATAGGCTAATAATAGGAGAACTTCTTCATCGTTATGGAATGGAAAATAAATGTGTATCAATACGGACTTGCAATTTAGCTGTTCTGGATTTTGAGAAGGATCCGGATAAAGGGTTGGAGCAGTTGGCTATAGAAAGTAGGAATGCAGTAGAAAAGGATTCAGCTGAAGCCATATGTCTGGGCTGTGCCGGAATGTCAAAGCTTGCTAATGAATTGGAAAAGGATTTGGGCGTACCTGTTTTTGACGGAGTGGCTGAAGCAGTCAAGCTAGCAGAAGCCCTTGTCGATCTTGGCAAAAGAACCAGTAAAGCACTGTATTTTGAAGCTCCCACAAAAAAGGAGTATAAAGGCATTTATAAAGAATATGAACCTAAGTAAATAAAAGCCGGGCCTTTCGTTGTCTGACGGTTTCACAATGGAATGGACTTCGTATGTCAATTATAAACGTGCTTTAACAGATTTAAGACTAATAAAAACTACTACAGAAATGTTTGCTGCAGTAGTTTTTATTTAATCATGGCTTGTCTAAGATAGCCAATCAGCCGTGGTGTTCTTCGGCGTCCCTTTTAGTCCTGTGGACCGTACCGTGGGGATGCTCGGGCGGCGCATATATGGAATACAGCTTTATAGGTATCCGGCCGGTATTTATCAGGTTATGCCACTTTCCGGCGGGTATAAATATTACATAATCGTCCTGTACTCTCCGCCTGTAACACAGCCTGTCTCTGTGATCTCCCATCATTACAAGGCCCTGGCCCTGTTCAATGCGTATAAACTGGTCCACGTCGGGGTGCATCTCAAGGCCAATATCGTCTCCTACATCTATGCTCATAAGGGTAAGCTGTAGGTAAGTCCCCGTCCATAGGGCGAGGCGGAAATTATTGTTCTGTAAAGCAGCGTCCTGGATATTAACCACATAGGGGTCCGGTCCATAATCCCGTAGCGGAATATAGTTATCCCAGGGACTTGGATTATACATCGGTGGGTTAGCCCAATTTGGGTAAGGATAGCCGTAGGGGTAATACATATTAATCTTCCTTTCATATATTTCGTTATATAATTACCATATGTTCAGAGTTCTTAAGCGGTGCTGAAAGACTGTTTTGGCACGGGCATGCCGGTAACTGTAACCGGTGTGTTCGCATTTTTAAGCCGCATAAATCCCTATTGGAATAGGCGGACAATGCAGCAACTGTGGCGGGTACACCTGGACCAGGTCAAGGCCCAGGCCGTTGCGAGGCTGAATGGAGATTATGCATCGCGGCTTTTTTGTATGTTCACACAGGGCTGGTTTCATGGAATGGGGCAGGATTTTACCTATGTCGTGAAGGGTATCCTTAAGCGATGTAGAAACTATAGGGATGAAAGGGCAGCGGTTGGAAAGAGTAATTTTAGAGGAGGCGTTAATAAACAGTTATGGACAACCTTTTAAAGGATATGTTGGAGCAAAATAAAAAGACGGTGGGGACCTTTTTCAGCATGGGTTCTAGTGAAGCGGTTGAAGCCCTGGGCATCGCCGGTATGGATTACGTAATCCTGGACAAGGAACACGGTCCCTACGGCGTGGAGACGGTGCAGCAGTATATAAGGGCCGCCGAAAGAAGAAACATCACTCCCCTTGTGAGGGTGAAGGACTTTACAAGGCCGTCCATACTAAAAGTTCTGGACGTTGGTGCCCGGGGCATTATAATACCAATGATAAGGAGCAAGAAAGAGGTTGAAAAGGTGGTTGAATTTGCTAAATACTACCCCCAGGGACGCCGGGGAGTGGCCTTTACCAGGTCGTCCTCCTATGGCGACGTAAAAAGCCTTGAGGACTATTTTAAGGAGGCCAACGAAAAGACCCTGGTGCTGCCCCAGTGCGAGACAAGGGAGTGCGTGGAAAACATCCATGATATCCTGAATACGGAAGGTGTGGACGGTATTTTTATTGGCCCCTATGACTTGAGCCAGGCCTTTGGCAAGCCCGGGAGGGTTTCCGACCCGGAGATTCAGGATATCATCGACAAAGTGCTGGCAGCATGTAAGGAACACAATAAGTATTCCTTCATATATGCTCCGGACAAGGAAACGGCCTCGGATTATTTCAAAAGGGGTTTCGATTCGGTGGCTATTGGGATGGATATACTTTTGTATATCGAAACTTTTAGGGATATAGCTAACATGCCAAGGTAGATATAAGGAGGCTTGACTATGACTGTGACGATACTGCAGGTGGATCCTGTTATACAACCTTCCATCCAGGAGTTATGTACCCTGCCCTACAGGAACCACCCCAAGGGGTGCCCAAATTACGGCAGGCAGGAAGGATGCCCTCCCAATGCCAGACTATTTGACGATGTGTTTGACCTGTCCAGGCCAGTATACGCGATAGTAAACAGGTTTGATTTCAAAGAGCACGTGGACAGGATGAAAAGGCTGCACCCCGAATGGAGCCGGTACCAGGCAGAGTGCTGCCTGTACTGGCAGTCAAAGGCCCGGTCGCAGCTCATGGGTGCTGTAAGACAGTTTTTGGAAGAACATAAAGGTTACAAGGTAAACACCCGGGCGGAGGCCATGGGGGTTAATATTGCCGAGACGCTTAAACCGAAGGGCATAATAATCGAATGGCCGCCGGAAAAATTCACTTACCAGGTGGCGCTGGCGGCGATGGAAAAGGACCGGTAGCCTTAACAAAGATGGTTCAATATGGCCGCATATTGAACTTTTTTGTTTTTGATATATAATTACACTGACGGTTTTTATCTGGGCTATAAAGAAAAAAGGGACAAAGAACCGTCCCTTGTCCCTAAAGCCAGATTAGATGGGGGTAAATCCAGTGAGAATTATAATAGTGGGAGCCGGAAAAGTTGGCTATCAGCTGGTGGAAAGCCTGGCCAAGGAAAACCATGATATCATGGTGGTGGATACCGACCAGGAGGTTCTTGATAAAATAAACGATAACTTTGATGTTTTGACTAAAAAGGGTAACGGCATCTCCAGCAGCCTTTTAAAAGGGCTGAATATAGAGGGCTGGGACCTTCTTATTGCGGTTACAAACAGTGACGAGGCTAATATAGTGGCGTGTATAACCGCTAAAAAGGTGGGAGTAAAAACAGCCATAGCAAGGGTGCGAAACCCCGAATATGTAGTGGAACTGGATTTTATGAGAAGCAACCTTGGGATAGATTATATTATAAATCCGGAATACGCCACCGCCAACGAGATAATAAGGCTAATTCTTAATACCCATACGTCCTATGCCGCAGATTTTGCCAAGGGACATGTAAGGATGTCGGAAATAATAATTGAGGCCGACTCCGGTTTTGCGGGAAAACAGATAAAGGATATAAAACTCCCCGGTGGCGTGGTTATTACCGCCATAGTCCGCAACAGGGAGGTAATTATCCCTAACGGCTTCGACCATATATTGCATGACGATACCCTGTATATAATGGGAGAAAAGAGTGCCGTTGACGGCGTGGCAAAGACGGCGGGGGTACGGTTGGTGAACAACAGGGTTAGAAACGTTATGATAATAGGCGGCGGCAAGATTGGGTATTACCTGGCAAAGGGCCTGGAATGCCTGGATATTAATGTAAAGTTGATAGAGCAGGACATGGACAGGTGCAGGGAACTGTCGGAGGGTTTAAACGATGCGCTGGTGCTCCACGGTGACGGTACCGATATTACTCTTCTTAAGGCGGAAAATATAGGAGGGATGGACGCATTCCTGGCCGTAACCGGGTACGACGAGGAAAACCTCCTCGTATCGGTGCTGGCCAAGCAGATGGGAGCCAAAAAGGTAATAGCCAAGGTGAGCCGTTCCAATTATACATCGGTACTGGAGACAATAGGCATCGATAATGCGGTAAGCCCAAAGCTAATAACCGCCAGTGACATACTGAGGATAGTCCGGGGAGGAAGGATA
The DNA here is from genome assembly GCA_012523075.1 of Clostridiales bacterium. Lineage (GTDB taxonomy): Bacteria > Bacillota > Clostridia > Ch29 > Ch29 > JAAYEV01. The sequence goes on from JAAYJF010000185.1 coordinate 6,492, forward strand.
GTGTCCATCTCGCTGCTTATAGGCGGCCAGGCTGAAGTGCTGGAGATAATTCCACAGGAGGGTACGCCCATACTGAATAAACCCTTAAAGGACCTTGGGATGCCAAAGGGTATAATATTCGGAGCGATATTAAGGCACGGAAAGGTGATAATACCCAACGGCGATTCTGTCATAACAAGTTCGGACAGGGTTATAGTGTTTACTTTGGATTCCCATGTAGAAACGGTTTCCAGGCTTTTTGGCAACAGGAGGGGAGGCTTAGGGTTGCATGAACTCCTTAATAGTGCTAAGAACGCTGGGAATGCTGCTTCTATGTGAGGCTATTACAATGCTTTTCCCGGTAATGGTTGCCGTAATATACGGCGAGGATGCGGTGTTTGCGTTTTTGGCGTCCCTGGCGATTACTGCAGCCATTGGCCTGGTGCTGTTTTCTATTAGAGTGAAAAATAAAATAATAAGGTATAAAGAGGGCTTTGCGATAGTTACCTTCGGATGGCTTATGGTTTCGGTGCTGGGGACCTTGCCTTTTTTGTTAACGGGAGCACTGCCCTCCGTTATTGACGCGTTTTTCGAAAGCGTTTCAGGGTTTACAACCACCGGGGCTACTGTTATAAATGATATTGAAGTACTGCCCCGGAGCCTTCTTTTTTGGCGTTCCTTTACCAACTGGCTGGGAGGTATGGGCATACTGGTGCTGGCACTGGCCCTGGCACCGGCACTGGGGGTGGGCACCTTTCAGATACTGAAGGCGGAAAGCCCCGGGCCCATTTCCACCAAACTGACCCCAAGGGTGAATAATACTGCTAAACTGCTGTATAAAACATACACGGTTATTACACTGGTGCAGGCTGTTTTACTTGCTTTGGGCGGTATGCCTTTATTGGACAGCCTCATTCATACCTTTTCTACTTTGGGTACCGGGGGGTTCTCCTTAAAGAATCTTAGCATCGGAGCCTACAATAACGTATATTTCGAAACAGTTATTACAATATTTATGATTGTATCGGGGGCGAATTTTTCCCTGTACTATATAGCGTTTCGGAAAAGGAGCCTCACCGGGTTATTCGGGGATTCCGAGTTTAGAACATACATATCTATAATTGCGGTATCCATTCTTCTTATTACACTGAATTTAACCGGCGGGGTATTTGACAGCATCCTGGAAAGCTTCAGGCATTCTTCCTTCCAGGTGGCCTCCATAATAACCACCACCGGGTTTTCTACCACCGATTTTGACCTGTGGCCGGATTTCAGCAGGGCGGTGCTATTTGTACTCATGTTCGTCGGGGGCTGTGCCGGGTCCACCAGTGGAGCAATGAAGGTGGTAAGGATTCAACTGGTTTTCAAGTATATTAAGCGAGAAGTTAACAGGTTAATACATCCACGGGTTGTAAAGTCGGTAAAAATTGGTGGTGCACCGGTACAGGAAGAAGTATTGTCAGGGATTATGGCCTTTACAACGTTTTATATGTTCGTCTTTGTTGCAACCACATTGCTTATGACAATGCAGGGCTATGACCTGGTAAGTTCCGCCTCCGCCGTGGCTACGACCATAGGCAATGTAGGGCCGGGGTTTGGAATGGTGGGCCCGGCTACAACCTATTCAGCCCTTTCCGGGTTTTCCAAGCTGCTTCTTTCCTTTTGCATGATTCTTGGCAGGCTGGAGATTTACACGGTTATTGCGCTTTTATCCCCTCGTTTCTGGAAACGCTAAAACAAAAAGGGACAGGGGACGGTTCTTTGTCCCTTTTTTATGAATTGTTTCTGTAATGCTTTATCCGGTCCTGTTCGTTTAGTATCTTCTTCCTAAGCCTTATGGCGTCGGGGGTAACCTCTATTAGCTCGTCGTCATTTATGAATTCTATGGCCTGCTCCAGTGTGAAGGTCCTGGGGGGAGAGAGCACAATAGCATCGTCCGAGCCGGAGGCCCTGGTGTTGGTGAGCTTTTTGTTCTTGCAGGGGTTTACCACCATGTCATCGCTGCGGCTGTTCATTCCTATTATCATACCCTCGTAGACCCTTTCGCCGGGGTTTATGAACATTTCGGCCCTTTTGCTCAGGTTGTCCAGTGAATAGGCCCTTGCGACGCCCTCGCTCTGGGATACCAGTACGCCGTTAAGCCTCTGGGGTATTTCCCCCTTGTATTCCTCATACCTATCAAAGGACCGGACCAGGGTCCCTTCGCCCCTGGTATCGTTAATAAACTCGCTTTTATAGCCGATAAGTCCCCGGGTGGGAACCAGGTATTCAAGTCTCACATAATTATTCTCCGATGTCATGCCCTGGATTATTCCCTTCCTCTGGTTAAGCTTGGATATAACAGTGCTGTGGTGCTCTTCAGGGGTATCAATAATAACCCTTTCCACCGGCTCCATTAGCTTTCCGTTATCTTTTTGCATCAGAACCTCCGGTTTTGATACCGACAGTTCATAGCCTTCCCTTCTCATGTTCTCAAGCAGGATGGACAGGTGAAGCTCACCCCTGCCCGATACCTTAAAGGCATCTTCGCCTTCAATCTTTTCCACCCTAAGGCCGACGTTTACTTCCAGCTCCTTTTCCAGCCTGGCCTTAAGGTCCCGGGTGGTTACAAACCTGCTGTTTTCGCCGGAAAAGGGCGAATCGTTAATAAGGAAGTTCATGGACAGGGTAGGCTCCTCTATTTCTATCATTTCCATCGGAAGCACATTGTCCACATTGCACAGGGTTTCGCCAATGGAAATATCGTCAATACCCGCCACTGCCACCATATCACCGCTTACCGCCTCGTCCACGGCAACCTGCTTTATCCCCTGATAGGTAAGAAGCCTTGAAACCTTCGCCTTTGCTACGCTACCGTCCCTCTTGGAAACGGCAACGGTCTGCTCGGCTTTCAGGGTACCCTTGTAAATCCTACCTATGCCGATTCGGCCAATATAGTCATCGTAGGCCAGGTCGTTTATCTGTAGCTGCAACGGTTCCTTATCATAGTCCGGATAGGGTTTTACATGGGCCAGAATGGTCTCAAAGAGCGGCGTAAGGTCGCTGCTTTTGTCCGCCGGGTCCTTTTTGGCAATTCCCTCCCGGGCAATGCCGTACACCACCGGAAATTCAAGCTGCTCATCGTTTGCATTGAGGTCGATGAAAAGGTCCAGCACCATATCCACCACCTCTTTGGCCCTTTGGTCCCGCTTATCTATTTTATTTATAAACAGGATGGGTTTTATTCCAAGCTCCAGGGCCTTGCGTAGCACGAACCGGGTCTGGGGCATGGGTCCCTCGCTTGAATCCACAATAAGAATGGCCGTATCCACCGCCCGTATAATACGCTCCACCTCCGAGGAAAAGTCCGCATGCCCCGGAGTGTCCACAATGTTAATCTTTATACCTTTATATTCAATGGAGCAGTTTTTCGAATAAATTGTAATACCCCGCTCCCTTTCCAGGTCGTTGTTATCCATTACGCAATCCACAACTTCCTGGTTTTCCCTGAATACGCCGCTTTGGCTCAAAAAAGCGTCCACCAGGGTTGATTTTCCTGCATCGACGTGGGCTATAACCGCTAGGTTTATTATTTGTTGTTTTTCCGACATAAAAATCCCTTTCTTTTTTAGAATACCCTATTAATATATATCTGTTTTCTCAAATAATCAACTCCCATACAGCAGCCGTTTCAAACTAAGTTGTCGGCAGAACGGGGTATTAAGCAATCCGGCCGGGCCCGTGTTATAAATTTACTGTGTTATGGTAAAATGAAAGGGAAAGGAATTACTTTCCGGAAAAGGAGGAGGGCAATTATGCCGCAGAATGCAGTCGACCGGGACATGGTAGGGTTAGACAGGCCAAGGAACGATAGCCTGAAGCTTATAGCAATGGTTACGATGCTTATAGACCATATTGGATACATGTTTTTCCCGCAACATGCCATATTCCGGTCGGTTGGAAGGCTTGCCTTTCCAATATTTGCCTACCTGCTGTCGGTGGGCTATGAAAAGACATCGAGCCTGAAAAACTATGCCCTACGGCTGCTCGCGTTCGGCCTAATATCCCAGGTGCCCTATGCTTTCTTTTCGCCGGGGCTGGAGTTTGAGCCCCTGGAGCTTAATATTATGTTTACGCTTTTGGCGGCACTTGGAGTAATGTACCTGTACGACTTTGGCATGAACCGGGTGAGGGAATATAGGGTAAACAAGGATGTAAAGAAACTGGTATGCGGCATAGGTGGCCTTACGGCGGCGTTTTTGCTAATAATGGCCCCCGAGGTCCTGGAGAGCGCCTACGAGGGTTTTGGGATGGACTACGGTTTTTACGGGCTGCTGCTTGTTCTTATATTCCATGTATTCAAGGGAGATAAAACCAAGACAGTGTTAAGTTATGTGGTGTTATCCTTTGTATACACCTACGTGTACGGTGCCAAGGTACTGGCCGCCAATTCTATTGCCTGGTTCGGCGAAGAGTGGGGCATAGGAAAGGCTCTTTCAAGCTTTGGCCCGGTCCTGCAAAACATTATATGGTACGATTACGGGCTGGTGACGCTGGGCGGGTACTTCTTCCAGGCCCGCAGCATTTTTGCGCTAGTACCCATATTCATGGCGGACCGTCTGCCCGGCAAAGTGAGGCTTAAAAGGTACACAGCATACTGGTTCTACCCGGTACATATAGCC
>JAAYJF010000126.1 GCA_012523075.1 Clostridiales bacterium
TTCTGCCCGGAAATGATAATAAGAACCATATACCTTCCTAAGCTGGTCCAAAAGGAACTGGACAGAGTAGTCAAGTATGAAATAGAGCAGCTGATACCGTCAGGCACCGGGGGGTACACGTCCGATTACATGGTGCTGGGAGAAGAAATGCGGGAGGGGGCAGTACAGCAAAAGGTTCTGATTGCGGCTCTACCATCGGCGATAGTCGGAGAATACATGGACCTTTTCTGGGACTTGAATCTAAAACCCCAGGTCTTTGATTTCCATGGAAACAGCGTATCCAGGGTAGTTAATATGCTTAAGAACAGCAATAAAGGCGAGCGGCAGCTGGTGGTAGATGCCGGAGCTTCTACAACCACCATTACATTTGTGGAGAACGGTGCACCCGTGTTTACAAGGCTTTTGCAAAAGGGCGGCGGCGAATTGACCCGCCCTTTTGCCAACACCTTTAACCTGTCTTTGGAGGACATTTTTCGTTCGGTTGAGTTTTATAAGTCAAGAAGCGGCAACGACTTAGATTCCGTTATAGTGGCGGGCGGAGGCAGCCGCCTGGAGGGCTTTGGCGGTTTTATTGCTACAAACCTGGGACTGGAGGAGGTTCTCATAGCAGAAGCGCTGCCGCCTCTGGCCAAGGGGCGGTTTTCTCCGGAGCAGGCTGTGGTATATATAAATGCACTGGGACTGGCCTTGGGGGAAGCCAAAGACAGGAACAAAAGTATAAACCTGCTTCCTGGGGATTACAGAGATATTAGCAAAAAGAGAAGAGCTAAAAGGATAAAGGTACTGGCGGGAATATTGGCAGGAGCCATAGCAGCCGGAGCGGTAATACTTCCTTTATACTATAGGGACAGCTTGAAAAGTATGAATACCGGCATACAGCACGAAATTGAAGGCTGGGCCAGGGTGATGGAACACCGGCAGACCAGGGAAGACCTAGAAAGGCTGCTGGCACAGCGGGAAGAAATGGCCAATTCGCTTCGTTCTATGGGGTTGGAATGGTCTACATTATTCGAGGAGATAGAGCGGTGCACCCCCTACGGAGTCCGGTTGGAATCCGTCAGCTATTCGAAGGACGGGACCATCGAAATTCATGGCATTGCCTCCGGCTATAACAGCGTGGCCCGCTTTGTAGTGGCACTAAGAAGTGCACAGAAAATTAAGGCTGCAGAACCGGTGAGCATTGTACTTTTCGGGGATGATGTTCACAGCTTTGAGGTTAGGTGCCGGGTGGGGGGTGAATAATATGGGAGTTAGGCTAAGCAAAAGAGAGAGATTTCTGGTTGCTTTGGTCGCTGTGGCAGGGCTTTTATTCATGTATCACCAGTACTTATTCTCACCGTTGCTTGATAATATTGGTGTACTTAGGGAAGAGGTTGAGGGAAACAAGGAAAGACTGAGGGATATAAAGGGTACCAATAACGATATTAATTTGCTGACGGCGAGCATTGATAAGCTCGAAACAAGGATAAGGGAACTGGAGATTCTGATTCCCCAAAGCTCGAGGACCCCGGAGATTGTAACCCATATGGAAGCCTTTTCCGAGGCTGCCGGGGTAAAACTGTTAAGCATCGATTTTAGTCCGGGTGTCCTGCCTGAAGGAGAAGAAAGGGATAACCAGGGGGAAAGGGGCTATTTGGAAATCCCGCTAGAAATCTATATATCCGGCACCTATGAGGGAGTTTTGGACTTCCTGGGAGAATTGGAGGCATCAGGTAGGCTGTACAACGTCGGTGGTTTTGACCTTTATCCAGCATATACGGAGGATAGCGGCAATATGGACATGATTATCCGCCTGAGTGCCTATTCACTGGCGCAGGGGGACGGGCCGAAGCCCCGGCCTGAAACCTATGAATTCAAGCAAGAGGACTACGGCAGAAGCAACCCCTTCGCTTTGGCAGTCGACTGAGGGAGCCGCCAGGGGTATATTGCAAAGGAACGACATTATGACAGGCGGGTTAAACCGGTCAAAGGGCCCGCCTGTTCCCTTTGGTTTGGTTGGTTAAAGCATTGACCATTGACAAATATTATATTTGTCAATATATTTAGACTTAAACGCAGCACCGGCTGAACTAAGTAAGGGGACAGGGTTTGACAGGGGAGATGCAGTGCTGGCGCTGGGCGGTGGCGTCACCGGAGACCTGGCCCGCCTCATTGGTGCAGTAAACACCACGGTTATTTTGGTTAGGTAGCCGAGACTGTAGGAAAATTTATAATAATGAAAAGGACGTGGCACAATGGAAACAAGGTTCGGACCCTCCGGAAACTCGCTGTCCTTCTACCAGCAGGGGCACAAATCGTCGGTGGAGGCTCCCAAGTGGCTGGCGGATATGGGGCTTAGTGCCTATGAGTACTCGTGTACCAAGGGTGTGAAGATAAAGAAGGATACGGCGGCAAGGATTGGCGACGAGGCGAATAAATACGACATTGCCCTCAGCATACACGCACCCTATTACATAAACCTTGCCAGCCCCGATTCAAAAAAGAGAGATAATTCGGTGAATTATATAATACAAAGCCTTGAGGCCGCACGGTGGATGGGTGCAAAAAGGGTGGTATTCCATCCGGGTGCCTGTAGCAATATGGACAGAGGCAGCGCCCTTGAACTGGCGCTGGATACCTTAAAGCGGGTGATAAACGAAGCGGATGATATGGGTTTGGGGGACATAGTGCTGTGTCCGGAGACGTTGGGCAAGCTAAATCAGCTGGGTAGCCTTGAGGAGGTGCTAAGGATGTGCCGGGTGGACGAACGGCTACTGCCTACCATAGACTTCGGTCACATCCACGCCTACACCGGGGGAGGCCTAAAAACCTATGAAGACTACAAAGCGGCGCTGGATACCATTGAAGAGGCCCTTGGTATGGAACGGTTAAAACACATGCACATACACTTTAGCAGGGTGGAGTTCACAAAGGGTGGCGAAAAAAAGCATTGGACCTTTGCGGATACGCAGTACGGACCCGAATTTAGGCCCCTTGCAAGGGCAATAATAGAAAAGGGACTTAAGCCCATTATTATTTGCGAATCAAGGGGCACCATGGCGGAGGATGCAAAGGAAATGAAAGAAATATACGAAAGCGTGATTAATGGGCGCTAATTTTGCTATTAATTGGACAAATAATATGGTAATATAGATAGGGAAAGCAATAAGTAAAAAATGGAAAATGCGTACAGGAGGAGTATGCTTGGAGAACAGGCTTGCTAAGGCAAAGGACCTGTTGCGGCGGGAAGGACTGGACGGGTTGCTGGTGCAAAGCCCCGCCAACAGGAGATACTTGAGCGGGTTTACCGGTACGGCAGGCAGCCTGCTCATAACCGAAGGAGAAAGCATCATACTGACCGATTTTCGGTATACCCGTCAGGCGAAGGAGCAGTGCGCCCTGTTCACGGCTACAGAGTACAAAAGCGATGTATGGGAAGCCCTAAGCGGTCTTCTGAAAGAGCATAGTATAAAAAGGATGGGGTTTGAGGACGGCTTTATTACATATAGGCAGTACCTCGACATGAAAAAAAGGCTTGAGGGAGCAGATACCGTCCCGGTAGGAGAAAGTTTAAACCTTCTAAGGATGGTAAAGGACGACAGCGAAATGCGCCTTATGAGGAAAGCGGCCGAAATATCCGAAAAGGCGCTGGAGTACGCCATGCCATTGATAAGACCGGGGACCACTGAGAGGGAGATTTCCAAAGCGCTTGTATCCTATATGATACAGGCTGGCTGCTCGGGCCCCGCCTTTGAGTTCATCGTTGCGTCAGGCTGGCGCTCTGCCATGCCCCACGGGGTCGCAAGTGACAAGGAAATAGAATACGGCGATTTTGTAACTATAGACTTTGGCGGCAAATACCAGGGCTACTGCTCGGATATGACCAGGACCTTTGTGGTGGGTAGATGCTCACCAAAACAGAAAGAAGTATATGACACGGTGCTTACCGCACAGCTTACAGCCATAGAGCGCTTAAGGGCCGGAATAACCGGACGGGAAGCCGATGAAGCGGCCAGAAGTTCAATAGAAAAGGCAGGATACGGACGATGCTTTGGCCACGGGCTGGGCCATGGCGTAGGCCTTAAGATACATGAAGCGCCGGCCCTCAGCCCGAGGGGGGATATAGTCCTTAAGCCCGGGATGGCGGTGACGGTAGAGCCGGGAGTTTACATAGAGGGTTTTGGAGGTGTCCGTATAGAGGATTTGGTAATAGTTAAAGAAAACGGGGTGGAAAATCTCAACAGCATGGGTAAAGAACTGATAGTTCTATAAATAGAGTTCTTAGCTTCAGAGTGAGGTTTAACAAACTCTGAAGCTAAGAGGCCATTATCTAGGGACTTAGCGCCACTTATATACCGTTTAAAAAAGCAAGAGGCATAGTGGCGGTTAGTCATTGGGCAAATAATACGCTTACCAGGAGGGATAGCAATGATTTTTGCAGGAGACTTTAAAAAAGGGATAACATTCGAGATGGACGGACAGGTGTACCAGGTGCTTGACTTTCAGCATGTAAAGCCCGGTAAGGGAGCGGCCTTTGTAAGAACAAAGTACAGGAACATAGTTACCGGCGCTACCCAGGAAAGGGCTTTCAACCCGTCCGACAAGTTTCCGAAGGCCCACATCGAAACAAAGGAGATGCAGTACCTGTACGATGACGGAGATTTGTATTATTTCATGGATACCGAGACCTATGAGCAGATTCCCCTTAGCAAGGAAAAGGTCGGGGATGCGATAATGTATGTAAGGCCCAACGATATGGCAACGGTAAGGTTTTTCAAGGGGGATGCCTTCTCGGTTGAACCGCCAAACTTTGTGACGTTGCAGGTTATTGAGACTGAGCCGGGCTTTAAGGGGGATACCGCTCAGAACGCGTTTAAACCGGCAAAGGTGGAAACAGGGGCTATAGTACAGGTGCCGCTGTTCGTGGAAAATGGTGAAGTAATAAGGATAGACACCAGAACCGGTGAGTATATGTCAAGGGTTTAGGGTAATAATAGGGATAGCCAATAAAAAGAAGGAGGTTGGTAAAATGAAATACCTGTACGAAAGAGTATCATATTTAAGGGGTCTCGCCGACGGACTGCAAATTAGCGAGGATACCAAGGAAGGAAAGCTGCTTATTCAGATTGTAGACGTTCTTGAGGAATTTGCAGACGCCGTGAATGAATTGGCCGAAGTCCATGACGAACTGGATGAATATGTGGAATGCATAGATGAAGACCTTGCCGATGTCGAAGAAGAGGTATTTGACGACCTCTACGATGACGACTATGACGACTATGACGAAGAAGAGGAATTCATCGAAGTGGAATGCCCCCACTGTGAACATACTGTATTTGTGGAAGAGGAAGTGCTGGAGGACGAGGACGCCGATATAATCTGTCCCAATTGTCATGAGCCCATATACCTTGACTTTGAAGATGAGGACGATGATGAGGACGACGACGAAGAGGACAGCTAAGCAAGCGCAAAAAAAGAACGGTGCAAATTGCACTGTTCTTTTTTTTACCCGGTTTTGGATAAAGTCGATTTGAGCCAGAGCTTGTCCCGGCCAGGCTTTTACCCAGGTGTGGGCATGGCAATAGGGGGCTGACGGACAAAAATTAAGCATATTGTTAGGGACATACAAATATTAATTATATAAGAGAGGGGGACAGGTCGGTAATGTATACTTATGAAAAACAAAGGCCCGTTATGGATGACAGGAGCGTTGCACAAAGCGGGGGCAAGGAAAGATACAGGGCCATATTCGACGCGGTGCCGGTAAATATCAGAAAAATGATAGGGGGGCTTACCCCGAAGGAAATGGACGATATTGAGGAATTCCGCCTTAAAGCCGGGGCGCCCTTTATCGTATACGGAAGAAATCAAAGCGCTTTTGTAACCCGGGACGGGAAGACCACCCTGGACAGGGCAAAGGCTTATACGGTTACCCCGGAGGATACCGAAAAGGCGTTGCAGCTTATGTGCGACTGTTCGGTGTATTCGATAATGGACGAACTTAGGGAAGGATATATAACAATAAGGGGAGGCCACAGGGTAGGGGTTGTAGGCAAGGTAGTAACCGAAGGGGGACGGGTCAAAACTATAAAGGAAATATCCGGGTTAAATATAAGGGTTTCCAGGCAGGTCATCGGCTGTGGAAGCAGCCTTATGCCGCACATTGTAAGGGGTAGGGAGGGCGTGTACAACACACTTATAATATCCCCACCCCAGTGCGGCAAGACCACCCTGCTGCGGGATATAATAAGGCAGCTCAGTGACGGGGTACCGGCCCTGGGTTTTTTTGGTGTAAAGGTAGGCGTGGTGGACGAGCGTTCTGAGCTGGCGGGGTGTTACAGGGGCATACCCCAGAACAGGGTCGGGATTAGGACTGATGTGCTGGATTCGTGTCCCAAGGCCCAGGGTATAATGATGCTTATAAGAGCAATGTCGCCGGCGGTTATTGCCACCGATGAGCTAGGCAGGGAAGAGGACCTTGCCGCCGTCCGGGAGGCGTTAAACGCCGGTGTAAATATTGTAACAACCGTCCACGGGTGGAACATGGAGGACGTACTTCGCAAACCGGTAATAGGAAAGCTCCTGTGTACCGGTGTTTTCGAAAGGGCGGTGGTTTTGAGCAGGCGAAGGGGGCCTGGAACGGTAGAGCAGGTTATTGATATGGACAACAAGCAAACCATTAGAGGTAATTGGGGGAGCTTAGCATGATGATTAAGCTGATCGGCTGCCTGATAATAATGGCATGTTCTACCTCCGGCGGGTACCTTTTAGCCGCCGGGTATACTAGAAGGGTTAGGGAACTGCGGATATTCCAGCATGCCCTTCAGGCTTTGGAAAGCGAGATACTGTTCACATCGACACCGCTACCCCAGGCAGTATCAAGGATGACCAGGAGGCTGGAAAGGCCGGTGAATAGAGTGTTCGATCTGTTTGGGCATATTCTTGAGCAAAGGGATGGTCATACCGCCGACGAGGCTTGGAATATGGCGATTGACAGGACACGGGATTTATTGTGCCTGGACTATGAAGATATTGACATAGTACGAGGTTTTGGAAAAAACTTAGGTTCCACCGATAAGGAAAATCAGGAAAAGACCTTCCGGTTGGTAAAGTACCAGCTGGAAGAACAGCTTAAAAAGGCGGAGGAAATGCGCAGAAAGAACGAAAAACTCTGCAAAAACCTGGGATTTTTATTGGGTGCCGCCCTTGTAATACTTCTAGTCTGAGAGGAGAGAGTGGGTATGGATGTCAATATAATATTCAAGATAGGGGCCATCGGCATTCTGGTAGCGGCTTTGTATATGGTGATAAAAAGCACCGGCAGGGAAGACCTGGCCCTTATGGCAGCCCTGGGCGGGTTGGTGGTGGTACTTATGATGGTTATACAGATGATAGGCGAGCTTTTTGAAAATGTAAGGTCCATGTTTCAGCTCTACTAACGAGGCGAAAATGCCCCAACCTCTTAGATGGTGGGTACAACTTAATTATACTAACTGTGGGCATGTCCCCCGCTTCGTTGAAACGCGAATATACAAGAAACTTTTTACAGGCTAAAATTTTCTACCGATGCGTTTTAAAGGATGGGATTAAAGTTGGAAATAATCCAGATTGTAGCGATAGGCATTATAGCCGTGGTGATGGCGGTGCTTATCAGGCAGCACAGGCCGGAATTAGCGCTACAAATAAGTGTCGTAACGGGTTTAATGATATTTCTGACGGTGATTTTTAAGCTTGCTTCAGTTCTGGAGGAACTGCAAAGCTTCACCAGCAGGATAAATATTGACATTGCGTATATATCCACCATTTTCAGGATAGTAGGCATTGCATACATTGCCGAGTTTGGAGCACAAGTTTGCAAGGATGCCGGGGAAAACTCCATAGCTTCCAAGATTGAGCTTGCGGGAAAGGTTATAATACTTGTGCTGGCGGTGCCAATCCTTATGGCTCTTATGGAACTTATAATTCAAATAATCCCATGAGGGAGGCAGTCTATTGATTAAAAATACGGTATCGCTGTTGCTTGCTGTTGCATTCGCCATTCTTCCCCAATTATGCGAGGGAGCTGCCGCAGAAAGCAAAAACCCCATGGAGGGACTAATAGAACAGCAGGTGGAAAACCTAAACCTTGGAGATGTACAGCGTGTACTCGAAAGCCTGAACCGGGAAGTGGAGGACTACATGCCGTCAATAAACGCCACTCGCCTGGTAAAGGGGCTGGTCAGGGGTGATGTGGGCCTATCCCCGTCGGAGGTGTTAACCGGTATGGGCAGGTATCTTTTTGCCCAGGTGCTGGCGAACATAAATCTTTTGGCAAAGCTGGTGGTGCTTTCCATCGCTTATGCGATACTTTGCAATATCCAGGATTCCTTTGGCAACGGCACCGTAAGCGAACTGGCCCGGATAACCTGTATGCTGGTGCTTACCGCCATCGCAGTACAAAGTTTCTGGGCAGCCCTTAAGGTAGGCTCTGCAACCATTGACAGCATGGTTGTCTTTATGCAGGTGTTTCTACCAACTCTATTAGCCCTGCTTGCGGTTATGGGGGGGATAACCTCAATGGCGCTGTTGCAGCCTGTTTTGGCTGTATCAATAGGCTTTTTCAGCACGTTGTTCAAGGATATACTGCTACCTGTCATATTTTTTTCCGCAATACTTGCCATAGTAAACAATATATCTGAAAAATTTCACCTGTCAAAACTTGCGTCCCTTCTAAAACAGGGATGCGTGGTTTTGATAGGCCTTGTTCTTACGGTATTTATAGGCATAATGACCATCCAAGGGGTGACCGCCGCCACAGTGGATGGAGTATCCATAAGGACCGCCAAATTTGCGGCGGATAATTTCGTACCAATAGTGGGTGGTTTCTTCTCGGATGCGGTGGATACGATAGTAGGATGCTCACTTCTTATCAAAAACGCCGTTGGGGCCTTCGGGCTTATAGCCCTGTTTACAATAATTGCCTTCCCGGTACTTAAGATAATATCCCTTGTGGTGATATACAAGGTTTGTGCGGCGGTAATCGAACCGGTGGCCGAAGGGCAGCTGGTCCGGTGTCTGAATGAGATGGCGGGTAGCCTCTTACTCCTGTTTGCCACGGTGGCGTCGGTGGCTCTTATGTTTTTTATATCAGTTACCATTATAATAGGGGCGGGGAATGCCGCGCTAATGATGAGGTAGGTGTGGGGTATGGGGTTTTTGAGGGACTGGGTTATAAATATAGTTCTTACTATGATATTCGTCACCATCGTGGAGATAATGATGCCCGGGGGCAGTACGAGAAAGTATATAGGCCTGGTAATTGGACTTATGGTGATGTTTGTAATAATAAGCCCCTTTGTAACAATTATGGCGGGTGACTTCGACCTGGGCCAGAGCGTATTTGAAGTATCAAGGTCAATACAGCTAAGGGATGTAAGCCTTAAAGTGAATAAGCTGGAACAGGGCAACCGGGAGGGTATTGTAAAGCTTTACAAGGGAAACCTGGAGGAGCAGATAAAGGGGGATTTACAAAACAGCGGCCTGGACGGGGAGTTTTATGTGGAGGTTGAAATAGATGAGCAGTACGATAAGGAGTACTTCGGAAGTATAACCGGCATAAGGGTGGTGATACAGGACGGGGCGGAACATGGGCCCTCCGAAGGGATTAAGAAGGTTGAAAAGGTAGTGGTGCAGGTGGATACGGGCGATGGGGGGACGCAGGAAGGGGGCGGTAGCCAGTACCGGGAGGTGGCGGAATATCTTGCCCGCACGTATAACGTACCTCAGTATAGGATAGACATAGTAGTACCTTAGTAGCAAAGATAAGGGGGATAGGCCTTATGGACTTTGGCTCAATCAAGGAGAGACTGTACAATTTAGGGATAAAAAAGACGGTCCAGAACCTTTTAATTGTGGCGCTTGTGGCCGCTATAATGGTTATTTCGACTAGTACTTTTTTCAGCAAGGATAGAGAGAATAGAAATAGTATTGAGACAACAGACATACAATTAAATAGGCAATCCATTTCCGCAGCCACCTATGAGGAACAACTGGAGTATAAGTTAAAGGGTATACTCCAGCAGATATCCGGTGTAGGTGAGGTGTCGGTGATGGTAACGCTAAAATCTGGTAAGGAGGTTATCCCGGCGTTTAACACAGTGGAAACCGGCAGTGAGACCGATGAAAGGGACGGTGCCGGTGGAACAAGAACAGTTAAACAAAGCAGCACGGATAAGAGGGTAGCTTCAAACAGCGGCAGCCTTGCGTCGGACCAGCCGCTCATAGTGAAAGAGGTAATGCCGGAGGTGCAGGGAATAATCGTAGTGGCGGAGGGCGCCGAAAGCCCCGAAGTGATGGAGCGGCTCACCGAAGCGGTGCAGACGGTGATGGGGGTACCGGCGTTCAGGGTGAAGGTTTATCCTATGTAGTTTAGAAAAATGGGAGGTAGGGTGATATGATGGTATTAAGGAGAAAGACAGTGGTGCTGTCGTTTTTGGTGTTGATGCTTATTGTTGTTGCGGTGGTTAATCACAATCTGGAAAGCAAACTGGCCAGCGAAGACAGCCTGACCTTTGTGGGGGGGGACGGCCGCTTTGATTGGGAGATACCGGAGCCGGAGGGGGAACTGGCAATGGATAGCGAGGACACCGGAAGTATAGAGATTGAAGAGGGCGTGGAAACAAGTGCAGCTAATCTGGCGGCGTCAAGCTTTTTCATCCAGTCGCGGCTTGACAGAAACAAAAACAGGAGCTTCTACATAGAGACGCTAAATGGAATAGTGGCGGACCCGAACATCGATACAAGCGTCAAGGAAATGGCCCAGTCCGAGATGATTATGCTCATCAAAAAAAGCGAGACCGAGAGTATAATAGAAAACCTCATTAAGGCGAAGGGGTTCAAGGATGTCCTGGCCATTATGGGCGAGGATTCGGTCAATATTGTTGTAAATTCTGAGAAGCTTACCGAGGCCCAGGTGGCCCAGATTAAGGACATAGTCTCCCGGGAGGCGGACGTGAAAACAGACAACATTAAGATAATGGAAAAGCAATAGAATTATTTGTAAAGGACAAATCCATTTGGTATAATTGATTATATAATTAAAAAATTTGTTGGAGGTGAAAATTTGTCGGATAATATTAAAGGGAATCCAGAGGAACTTGGCACCGTAAAGATTTCCGATGATGTTGTTTCCATTATATCGGGCCTGGCAGCAACCGAGGTTAAGGGGGTTGCCGGGATGAGTGGCGGTATAGCCGGGGGCATTGCCGAGCTTCTGGGTAGGAAGAACCAGTCCAAGGGCGTAAAGGTTACCATTGGCGAGAAGCAAGTCAACATAGACCTGTATGTGGTTATGGAATACGGTGTAAAGATACCCGATGTGGCATGGGAGATTCAGGAGAAGGTAAAAAAAGCGGTGGAAACCATGACAGGTTTAAACGTCATTGAGGTGAATATTCACGTCCAGGGAGTGACTATGGATAAGGCAGAGGATGAAGAGGTCGAGGAAAAATAAAGATTGCGGCGTGTAATTAACCTCCTTTCCGGGAGGTTTGTTCTTTAATGCAAAACCGGTGGACAAACTGTTTTTCAAATAGGGCTATAGCGTCGCATAGGAAGAATGGCGGGTTTACTGGTTATAATATATACAACGCACTAATAGTATTGCAATCCATTATTTGTCGCTTAAGAGGGCGAAGCCCGAAGAATCTGACTATGTCATTCTTAAGCGCAGTGAAGAATCCGGCTATGCCGTTCTGAACGTAGTGAAGAATCTTTGGGGATAGGCACAAGGTCCTTCGCTATCGCAAGATCCTTCGTTTCACTCAGGATGACAGGGAGGTCACCCAGGATGACACACTACGAGGTGTAAATTATTAAATGCGTTATATATAGATTTAAATGTGCAGAGAAGGACACAGACGGGAGGTTTGACGGATGAGCAGAAAAAGGGCCAGGGAGCTGGCGGTTCAGTTTCTTTTTCAGATGCAGCTGCGTAAGGAGGAGCATACCGGCTTGATGGAGGATTTTTTGGAGGACTATCCTATGCAGGAAGAGGATATGAGGTTCTTCAGAGAGAATATTGAGGGAACGGTGCAAAACCTTCGCGAGATAGACGCGCTTATTTCGGGAAAGCTTAAGAACTGGACATTAGACAGGATACCGGGGGTTGACCTTGCTGTTCTTCGCAATGCCATATACGAGATAATGTACAGGGATGATATACCGATAAAAGTATCCATAAACGAAGCGGTAGACCTGGCCAAAAAATTCAGCGATGTGGATTCCGGGGTATTCGTAAACGGTATTTTAGGGAACATAGTGCGGGAACACGACATGCAGTAGGTGAAATTATGGATGCATACATAGGATTTGATACCAGCTGCTATACCACATCGGTGGCGGTGGTGGATTCCGAGGGAAGGCTGGTTTCGGACCACCGGAGGGGCCTTACGGTAAAAAAGGGCGGGCGGGGCCTGCGCCAGTCGGAAGGGGTATTCCAGCATATAAAGAACCTTGGGGGTTTAAGCCGAAGCGGGGACTGTTTTACTGTTGGTTTAAACCCGGCTGCTGTGGCGGCATCGGCTAAACCAAGGCCGGTGGAGGGTTCGTATATGCCGGTATTTACGGTAGGCGAAAACACTGCCCGTATAGCCGCAGCGGTGGCGGGGGTACCTTTTTTCGCGACAACCCATCAGGAGAATCACCTGATGGCGGGCCTGTGGTCGGCGGGAGGGCCGCCGTCAATGCGGTTTCTGACGGTTCACCTTTCCGGCGGCACAACGGAGCTTTTGGACACCGTAAGGGAAGGAGCAGAGTTTGGGGTAAAAATAGTGGGCGGTACAAAGGATATAAGCGCCGGTCAGTTTGTGGACCGGGTGGGCGTGGCGATGGGTCTTCCGTTTCCCTGCGGACCGTATCTTGAAAAGCTGGCCGACGGGGCCGTGAACACAGCCCAGCCCATGAGTTTACAGTGTTTTACCGAGGGCGCGGATATTAGCTTTTCCGGGCCGGAGACCGCTGCAACGCGACTTTTAGAGTCGGGAGGGGACAAAGCCAGTATCGCCCTTGGCGTGTTCACATGTATCGCCCGGGGCCTTGGAAGGATAATAGACGCCGCGTGCGAGCAACTGGGACTACAGGATGTGCTATTGGTGGGCGGGGTATGCTGCAATAGGTACATAAGAGAATACCTTGAGGCAAACCTTAAAAACAACCTGTATTTTCCAAAGGCAAAGTACTGCAGTGATAATGCGGTGGGCGCGGCACTTATAGCACTTGAAAAGCATAGGGAAATGAAAGGCATATAGATAAAAGGGTGATTATTATATGGAGATAAGGGCACTATCGGTGAGCGAGGTCAACGGCTATATTAAGAAAGCTCTAAGTACCGACCCGATTTTGTCGGGGGTCACGGTAAAGGGCGAAATATCCAACTGTAAGCTGCACAGCTCTGGGCATCTTTACTTCTCGTTAAAGGACAGCAGCAGCCGTCTGCGCTGTGTTATGTTCAGGGAGGCGGCAAGCAGTCTGTCCTTTATGCCGTCAGAGGGAATGAAGGTGCTGGCAAAGGGTGGGATTTCCGTCTACGAAAGGGACGGCCAGTACCAGCTTTATGTGAGGGATATGTCCCAGGATGGTCTGGGGGAGTTGTATGAAGCCTTTGAAAGGTTAAAGAAATCACTGGAACTAAAGGGGTACTTTGACGAGGCCAATAAAAAGAAACTGCCCCTTATACCTCGACGGATTGGGGTTGTTACCTCCGCCGAGGGTGCGGCGGTAAGGGATATAATTACCACGATAAACCGTCGATGGGGCAAGGCGGAAATTCTAATTTATAATTCCCTTGTACAGGGGGACAGGGCCCCGGAGCAGATATGCCGTGGAATACAGTATTTCAATAGAACCGAGCCGGTGGACGTAATAATAATAGGCAGGGGCGGCGGTTCCATTGAAGAACTTTGGGCCTTTAACGACGAAGGTGTAGCCCGGGCAATATTCGAATCGCACATACCCATTGTCTCGGCGGTGGGACACCAGACCGATTTCACCATAGCGGATTTTGTCGCGGACCTTAGGGCACCCACGCCTACCGCAGCGGGGGAACTGGTGGTGCCGGAGCTTAGGCAGGTTTATGCAAGGCTTACCGAGGCCCGGGGCAGGATAAGTACTGCGGTGGAAAAACGGATAAGGTTTGAAAGGCTTAATCTGGACCGTATAAGAGACAGCTACGCTTTCCGCCAGCCGCTGGACAGGATAACTCAGCTGGGGCAACGGGCCGACGAAGGCCAGGAAAGGCTGATAAGGGCCTTCGGGGTTTATATAAAAAACCGCAGGCAAACCCTCGATAAAAAAGCGGCGGTGCTGGAGGGTTTAAGTCCCTTGGCGGTGTTGGATAGGGGGTACGCGGTGGTACGTGATACGCACACCGGAAAAACGGTAAAATCGGTGGCGGAGGCCGGAAAGGATAGCCGGTTGAATGTGCTGCTTAAGGATGGAAACCTAAACGTTAGGGTATTGGAGGTCAAAAGGGGGTAGGGTTTTGTATGGAAAGAGAGCTTAGTTTTGAAGAGGCAATGGACAGAATGGAGGAAATAATAGCTCTGCTAGAGGACGGGGAACTGGCCATTGATAAATCCCTGGAGGTCTTTGAAGAGGGGATAAGGCTTTATCGATACCTCACTCAAAAGCTGGAGAGGGTGGAGGGAAGGGTTAAGTTAATAATGGAGGACAAGGATGGTGCGGTGGATAAATCCGACTTTGAGCCGAAAGGGGGCCGGGAACTTGAGTTTTAAGAGGTGCCTGGGCGAAAAGAGGCTACAGGTGGACCGTTTCCTGCAAAAGTATCTGGAGAGCAAAGGTGGGGTGCCCGAAACCCTGTACAGGGCAATGGAGTACAGTTTATTTGCTGGCGGGAAAAGGTTAAGGCCGATACTACTATTATCCGGTTGCGAACTGTGCGGAGGAGACCCGCTCCAAGCAATGCCGCTGGCCTGTGCGGTAGAAATGATACATACCTATTCGCTGATACATGATGACTTGCCGGCCATGGACAACGACGATTTCAGGAGGGGCAAGCCGACAAATCACAGGGTCTTTGGTGAGGGCATCGCAGTCCTTGCAGGAGATGGCCTGCTGAACTCTGCCTTTGAGCTTATGCTGGGTATAAGGCCCCTTGATGGAGGTAGACTTGAGGCAGTGCGGGTGATAGCTGAGGCTGCCGGAGTATCTGGGATGATTGGGGGACAGGTACTGGACCTTGAATACGAGGGAAAAGAGATACAACTGGAAGATTTAAAGAAAATGCACAGCAAAAAAACCGGTGAGCTGATAAGTGGTGCAATTTTGGCGGGCGCTTTGGCCGCCGGATGTAGCGGAAACAAGCTGCAAAGCATACGGAACTTTGGCCAAAGCCTTGGTCTTGCATTTCAGATACGGGATGACATACTGGACGTAATAGGTGACCGGGAAGTATTGGGAAAAGATACCGGTAGCGATTCCTCGGGTAACAAATCTACTTATGTTTCGCTGCTCGGGCTGGAGGAGGCCAAAGCAGCGGTTGGGAGGCTGGCGGCCGAGGCTAAGGAAAACCTTGCCGGGTTTGGCAACAGAGCCGGTTTTCTGGTTTGGCTGACCGATTACCTTGTGGACAGAGAATTTTGAACAAGGGGGAGGGCGTTTGGGCTTTTTTTCTCGGATACTGGAAAATAGGGTTCTGATAATCGCACTTGTATCCTGGACAGTGGCACAGGTGGGCAAGGTTTTTTTTGAAATATGGCTTAACAAAAAAGTTGACTTCAAGCGTTTTGTCGGCTCCGGGGGCATGCCAAGCTCCCATTCCGCCTTCGTGATGGCTTTGTCAACAAGCATCGGAAGGCTTCAGGGCTGGGATTCGCCACTTTTTGCGATAGCCATATCCTATGCCTTTGTAGTGATGTACGATGCAGCCGGTGTGCGAAGGGCTGCGGGAAAACAAGCGGAGATACTCAACATAATTCTTAAGGATGTGATAGAGCACAAAGTGCTCAAGGAAGAAAGGTTGAAGGAGCTAATAGGCCATACGCCGGTTGAAGTCATTATTGGTGCCATTTTAGGGGTTATTATAGCTAATATTATGGTATAACGATATTTGAAGACCGGTTGCTTGCGTGTTATAATAAACCGAATAGCTGGTGGCGCAGTATTCTAGTCAGATGTTTCGCTTCTGAGGGCGGGGCTAAAAATCCGTCAAAGGGCACATCGATGAAGTTCCTTGGATTGGCTTTCGACGCCCAGTCGGGGGCCTTTTCAGGGAGTAAAGAGGCCGGGGCGATCTGCAATGGCATGCAGGCGTTGACCCTCCCTCTGCGGAGACCCAAGACCAATAAAAGGTTTGGGAGTAACCTGCAGTTAAAACCTGCAGCGTAGCCTGCCTTGAGTGAAACGGGCGGATGATTGTCAGGCAAAGTCCGAAGGGCCCTTCGGAGGATGCCAACGCTTTCGAAACCCCTTTTGCAAAAGAGGCTAGGGAGCGAAACTGATGTCGAGGAAAACTCCTAGACTGTTCAAAATAGAGGCATATTGAGGATTAGAGTGCGGACCTAAGTGGTAATCCAGCCCTATCGCTGGCAACACGATAGAGACGGATTTAAAGGGAAACCGCAAACCCGGCGACGGGCTTGTATTTGTCTGGGAAATCCTGCTGGACCTAAGCCGCAAAATTTACTCAATGTGCCGCCACCCAAAAACCTGCTGATAGTGCATACTATCAGTTTTTTGTTATTCTTTCCTGTATTAATCAATGCTATAATTTTAATATATGTAATAATACTATATACTACTCATTAATAGTATTGCATTCTTTTATTTGTCATTTAAGAGGGCGAAGCCCGAAGAATCCGACTTTATCGCTTAAGAACGTAAAGAAGAATCCGACTCAGTCGCTTAAGAGGGCGAAGCCCGAAGGTTCTTATTTAGCAATCAGGTATAAGATCCTTCGCGTTTCTCAGCATGACACGATAGGGGATGTAAGCTTTTAGGTGCTTTATATAATTATGAACTTATAAATTCGGAGGAATGGGTATTGGGTTCAAA
>JAAYJF010000089.1 GCA_012523075.1 Clostridiales bacterium
GATGATTTGCTTACCACCACCGTTATGGCTACTAAGGCCGGGGTGGTAATGGTCCCTGCCATGAACACCGACATGTACAACAATCCGATAGTGCAGCGTAACATAGAGTTTTTAAGTCGGCATGGATACCTGTTCTTCGGACCGGCTGCGGGGAATCTAGCCTGCGGCGACAAGGGCACCGGTAGGATGGAGGAGCCGGCGGCCATAGTGGAATTCATTGAAAGGCTGGCAGGGACAAAGGGAGATTTTCGGGGTAGGACGGTGCTGGTCACCGCAGGCCCTACTCGAGAAGCCCTTGACCCGGTGAGGTTTCTTTCAAATGCCTCCTCCGGTAAGATGGGGTATTGCATAGCCGGAGCTGCGGCAAGGAGGGGTGCCCGCGTGGTACTGATTAGCGGGCCTACGCATCTTGAGCCACCTCCGCCGATAGAATTTGTACCCGTTGTCAGTGCTTTGGAAATGTATAACGAGGTAATGCGAAGGTTCCCGGAGTGCGATGTCGCAATAAAAACAGCGGCCGTTTCGGACTATAGACCGGCCAGCGTTTCACAGAATAAGATAAAAAAGACCGGGGGCGGGATGACCCTTGACCTGGTGAGAAACCCCGATATACTGTCAGAACTGGGCAAAATAAAGTGTGACCGCATTCTGGTTGGTTTTGCGGCGGAAAGCACCAACCTTTTGGAATATGCACGGAAAAAGATTGAACAAAAAAATCTGGACCTCATCGTCGCAAACGATATCACCCGAGAGGGTGCCGGTTTTGGCAGCGACGCCAACGGGGGCTATCTTCTGGACGCGAAGGGCGGCACCGAGGAACTGCCGCTCATGGGTAAGATACAGATGGCAGAAATAATACTGGACAAGGTGGCCTCTTTATTAGGTAAAGACAGTTGTTGACTGTCTTTACCCGTTTAATGTGGAAGGGAGGATGAGATAAAATGTATGCCCTGGTGATAGTTGACAACCCAAGCCCGCTTGTGGATATGCCCTTCCATTATCTAATACCGGATCATCTTAAGGATGACATAAAAATAGGAACAAGGGTGATGGTACCCTTCGGGAACTCCAAAGAACCCATCGACGGAATAGTGACAGCCCTTTCGGAGGAGTGCCCCGGTCACGTGAAAAGGGTAAAGCCAATCGTTCGGCAAATAGGTTCCGGACCGGTGCTGTCGGAGGAGATGATAGACCTTGCGGAATGGATGAGGAGTGAATACCTTTGCACCTGGTTTGAGGCTCTGGGATGTATGATGCCTGCGGGTACAAAGAGTTCTCCGAATTCCCAAAAACCCGGCAAGTACCGGTTATGGGTGCGCAGGGCCAGGGAGAACCCTGAAAAGCCTCTGCCAAAAAATGCAGCCAGGATGAGGGCTGTTATGTCTTTTTTGGAACAGGAAGCGCTGGACGAGGTATGCTGTAGTACGCTTATACAAGAGACCGGGTGCAGCCTGCAGACGCTACGGGCACTGGAAGGAAGAGGGCTGCTGGAGATATACGACAGGAGGGTATTAAGGGCACCAGAGCTTATGACTGGTCTTGTTAATGACAGGGTGGAGCGGCTGAGCACTTCGCAAAAAGACGCCCTGGAGGCAATACGGGGGATGAGGGATGGGGGCACCGGCCAGGTTCTGCTACATGGAATTACCGGTAGCGGAAAGACTGAAGTTTATCTAAGGCTTATAGGGGATACATTAAAGGCCGGCAAGAAGGCCATAGTTCTGGTACCGGAGATATCCCTTACACCCCAGATGGTGGAATGGTACCACAGGAGGTTTGGCGCCAGGGCGGCCCTTATACACAGTAGGCTGTCCGACGGAGAGAAGTATGACCAGTGGGAAGGAATAAAGAAGGGGCGCTATGATGTTGCCATCGGGGCAAGGTCGGCGGTGTTTGCACCCTTTGAGGATATTGGTCTTATTATTATAGATGAGGAGCACGAACACACTTATAAATCCGAGAGCTCGCCAAGATACGTTACCCACAGCGTGGCGGCTAAAAGGTGCCGGTACCATGGCGGGCTACTGGTTTTGGGGTCCGCCACTCCATCCATAGAGACCTATCACTGGGCGACGGAGGGCGATATAGGCTTTGTGCAACTTAAGGAGCGGGTAGGGGGTGGCGTACTGCCGACGGTGGAAGTGGTGGATATGAGGGAGGAGCTAAAGGAGGGTAACCGGTCGGTGTTCAGCACAAGGCTTGCCGAGCGGGTAACTACTGCTCTTAAGAACAAAGGGCAGACAATACTATTTTTAAACCGACGCGGCTATTCAACGGTCGTAAGCTGCAGGAACTGCGGCAGCGTAGTTAAGTGCAAAAAATGCGACATATCCCTTACTTACCACAGGAGAGAGAACTCTCTTATTTGTCACTACTGCGGCTACCGAAGAAGACCACCCACACGATGCGAGGTATGCGGCAGCGACAGGATAAGGCATCTGGGGTCGGGTACCGAAAAGCTCGAAAAGGCGGTGGAGGACGGCTTTGAAGGGGCCCGGGTGCTACGGATGGACATGGACACCACAAGGAAAAAGGGTGCCCATTACGATATACTAAAGGCGTTCAGAAACCAAGAGGCGGATATTCTGCTTGGTACTCAGATGGTCGCAAAGGGTTTGGACTTTCCCGGTGTTACGCTTGTGGGCGTTATACTGGCGGATTTTACCCTTAATGTGCCGGATTTCAGGGCATCCGAGAGGACATTTCAGCTGCTGACGCAGGTATCCGGAAGGGCAGGCCGGGGCAGCCAGCCGGGCAAGGTGGTAATCCAGACCTACAACCCCGGGCATTACAGCATTGAGGCGGCAAAGAACCATGATTATGAAGGGTTTTATGAGCAGGAAATAGAAATAAGACGGAAGTTTGGTTATCCGCCCTTTGAAAGGCTAATAAATATAATAGTATCCGGCGAAGACCAGAGGGAAGTGGCCGACGGAGCAAGCACCTTCTATAAGGTGCTTAAGGAGCGGTTGGGAGCCTTGAAGGGGCAGCAATACGAATTGTACGGTCCTTCCCAGGCTATGCATTCCAAAATAAAAAATCGGTACCGGTGGCAAATAATTATTAAAGCCCCGGCGCTGGAGGGAATAACCGAGAAAGTGCGGGAAACCCGGTTTGGACTGCTGAAGGGCCCGCTACGGGGCCTAAGTGTTATTGCAGACGTGGACCCGTATAGTTTTAGTTAAGCAGAGGGAGGAGCAAAATGGCAATAAGGAATATCAGACTGGAAGGGGACCCGGTCCTCAGGAAAAAGTCCAGGAAGGTTGAAAAAATAGACGACAGGATAATTACGCTGCTAGACGACATGGCAGAGACCATGAAACACGAAGAGGGCGTGGGACTGGCCGCGCCTCAGGTGGGCGTGTTAAGGGCAGTTATAATAGTGGACGTGGGGGATGGCATTATTGAACTAATTAACCCGCGGCTTATTGAGTGGAGGGGTAAGGAAATAAAGGTCGAAGCATGCCTTAGCATACCGGATATGTCCGGGGAAGTGGAACGTCCTTATTGGGTGAAGGTTAAGGGCCTCAACCGGAAGGGCGAAGAGGTGGTAATTGCCTGTGAAGGGCTGCTGGCCCGCGCATTGTGCCATGAGATGGACCATCTGGAGGGGATACTGTTTATAGACAAGGTTATACCGGAAAGCAGGTGAGAGCTTTGAACATAGTTTTTATGGGCACACCGGATTTTGCGCTGACTAGCCTTGATAAACTTATTAAAAAGGGGTATATAATAAGTACGGTTATCTCCCAACCCGACCGGCCAAAGGGCAGGGGCAAGAAGGTGCAGCCGCCACCGGTTAAGGAGCGGGCACTGCAGGCCGGCATAAACGTGCAACAGCCGGAACGGGTTAAGGACCCGGAGTTTATCGAGGCATTGAAAAACTTAAGACCTGACATAATAATAGTAGTCGCCTACGGCCAGATACTGCCGGAGGAGATAATAAAGCTGCCCGGTTTAGGCTGTATTAACGTGCACGCTTCATTACTTCCCAAATACAGGGGTGCTGCCCCAATTAACTGGTGCATAATAAATGGCGAAAAAAAGACCGGGGTCACAACCATGTATATGGACCGGGGTATGGACACCGGGGATATACTGATGCAACGGGAGACCGAAATAAAGGATGATGAAACGGCGGGGCAGCTCCATGACCGTCTGGCACTGCTAGGTGCAGAACTGCTTATCGAGACGCTTGGGGGAATTGAAAGGGGAAGCGTGGCCCGAAAAGCGCAGGACCATTCGGAGGCGACCTATGCACCGCAACTTAACAGGGAGACCGGCAGGGTGGACTGGAACAATGAAGCTCAGAGCATTTATAACCTGGTAAGGGGTACAAATCCCCGGCCAGGGTGCTATACCCAATACCGGCAGCAGCGGATGAAGCTGTGGGGTGCAAGGGTGCTGGACAGGAACAGCACCGGCACTCCTGGAGAAATAACTGAGGTGTCAGCCGAGGGACTGGCTGTCCAGACCGGCAGGGGAACGTTGCTGCTTACAGAGATACAGATGCCGTCCTCCAGGAGAATGACGGTGGACGAATACCTTAGGGGTAACTTAATGGAAACCGGTTACGTACTGGGTGAGTGACGTTATGAATGATGAAAAGAACTGGACGGAGGACAAAGGCATACTAACAGGACTTTTGGCTCTTATGCTATTATTGGGCCTAACCCTGGCAGCGGTTGTGGTCTACCTGCTTATAAGGCAGCAACGGCTGTTTGTAAGGCTGGCTGCGGTATTGCTGCTTGTGTTTACCATGGCGGCGGTGCTGGTTATGACGGCTGCCCTTGTTTCAATTCTTATGCTTTACTCCGGCAGGGGTGGGGACGCAGTCCCGGGCAGGATGGTGACAAGGCTTCTAAATATCGTGCTTGCCCCGGTTTTGGCCTTTGGTAGATTTATTGGCCTAAGCCGGGAAAGGATACAAAGGGCCTATGCCAATATTAACAACAGGGTGGTTTATGCAGCCCGACCAAGCTTTGACCCGGAGGACGTGCTGCTGCTTCTGCCGCACTGCATCCAGCACAGCGGTTGCAAGCACCGTATAACCGGTGACATATACAACTGTGCGGAATGCGGCCGGTGTAAGGTGGCGGACATGGTTAAACTGGGGCGAAAAACCGGGGTTAATGTAAGAATAGTACCGGGGGGTACCCTCGCAAGGAAGGTAATAGAGGAGATAAGACCAAAGGCGGTGGTAGCGGTAGCCTGCGAAAACGATCTGTACACCGGCATCCGGGACACCCGTTCGTTGCCCATTATTGGGGTGTTAAACCAAAGGCCCCATGGGCCCTGCCGGGATACCAGTGTTGACGTGGCGGAAGTTAAGAGGGCCATAGAATTCTTTATCAACAGGAGGGATTAATAATGTTTTATTATGCAGATTCAACCTTTATACTACTGATACCCGCAGTACTCTTTTCACTGTACGCACAGACGAAGATAAGCGGAACTTTCAATAGATACTCAAGGGTGGCCAGCAGGAACGGTTATACCGCCAGCGACGTTGCAAGGAGGATACTGGACTCCAACGGACTACACAATGTAAGGATAGAGAGGGTAAGGGGAAATCTTACCGACCATTACGACCCAAGAACACAGGTACTGAGGCTTTCGGATACGGTGCACAGCAGCACTTCCATAGCTGCCCTTGGCGTGGCAGCCCATGAAGCGGGCCATGCGGTGCAGCATGCAACCGGTTATGTGCCGCTTTTTATGAGGAACACCCTTGTGCCGATAGCCAGTTTTGGCTCCAGCATGTCCTGGATCCTTATTATGGCGGGGCTTTTCATGAGATGGTTTGAGCTTATACAGTTAGGAATAATATTCTTCACAGCGGTAGTACTGTTCCAGCTCATTACGCTACCGGTGGAGTTTAATGCCAGCAGGAGGGCGATAGCCATGCTGACCGATAGCGGTATCCTGGCCCGGGAGGAAATAACTCCGGCCAGGAAGGTGTTAAACGCTGCAGCCCTTACCTACGTGGCGGCGGCATTAACTGCGGTACTTCAGCTTCTAAGGTTTGTGCTGATGGCAAACAGGAGGAGGTAATGTTACGGGGAAAAAAAAGGTGAAAAAAAGCGCCAGGGAAATTGCGTTAAATATTATCCAAAGGACCATAAGGCAGGAAGCATATCCCAATATACTCCTTGACAGCGCCCTTTCCGGGGAACACATTTCTCCCGAGGACAGGGCCCTTGTCACGCGCCTTGTGTACGGCGTGCTGGAGAATAAGCTGTACCTTGACTGGGTTATACAAAGGTATTCCAGGCTTAAGGAAAACAAGATATCGCCACCGGTCAATAACATACTGAGGCTGTCGGTTTTCCAGCTGCTGTTTCTGGACAGGGTGCCCTCCTTTGCGGTGGTAAACGAAGGGGTGGAGCTAACAAAAAAATACGCGGGCAAAAGGGCCTCGGGCTTTGTAAACGGGATGCTGCGAAGCATTATAAGAAACCCGGGGAAAACGCAGCCGCCGCCAAGGGATAAGAACTTGGCACTTTATATAAGTGTAAAGTATTCTCACCCCAAATGGATGGTGGAGGACTGGATAAAGAGGTTCGGGGAAGGTTTTACCGAGGACCTGTGCAGGGCCAACAACCAGACGCCGGGGACAACGCTGCGGGTAAACACATTAAAGACCGATAGGGCAGGGCTGGAGGAAGCCCTTAAACAGCAGGGTATTACGCTGCGAAAGGGCTTATACAGCGATGGGGCGGCGATGGCCGAAGGCGGGACCGGGCTTTTTTCCGGTAGCGCGTACCGGGAAGGGCTTTTCTACGCTCAGGATGAAAGCTCTATGCTGGCGGTGGAAGTCTTAGACCCAATACCAGGGCAGTTGGTGGTGGACGTTTGCAGCGCACCGGGCGGGAAGACTACCTATGCGGCGCAGCTTATGGAAAACCGCGGCAGGGTTGTAGCCCGGGACGTAAACGTGGGCAAGCTGAAGCTGGTGGAGGAAAACTGCAAAAGGCTGGGCGTTACTTGCGTGGAAACGGAAGTTTTTGATGCAATGAAAGCCGACCCGTCCTTTAAGGGCAAGGCGGACAGGGTGCTGGTGGACGCGCCCTGCTCGGGGCTTGGCATTATTAGGAGGAAGCCGGATATAAAGTGGAGGAAGCAAAGGGAGCATTATAGAACCCTTGCCGGTATGCAGGGAAGGATACTAAGGAATGCGGCAAACTTTTTGAAGCCGGGAGGGTTTCTAGTATACAGCACCTGCACAATAATGCCGGAGGAAAACCAGTGTGTGGTTGAGGGCTTCCTAAGGGATAACCCCGGCTACAGGCTGTGCGGCTTTTCAATGCTGCTCCCCGAGAGCCTTGCCGGCGAGGATGCAAAGAAAGGATACCTGCAGCTTTTTCCAAGCATCCACGGCACCGACGGGTTCTTTATAAGTAAAATTGAACGGATAAAGTGATGCGTATGAGGCGCATCATTTTTTAATAAAATCAATTCTCAGAGCCTCTCCAATAGCATCAGGAATTTCACTTCTGTAATCAAAATAGTAAACATTCTCATGTTCACTATTTATATATAACGCATTTAAAAATTTACATCTTCTAGCGTGTCATCCAGAGCACCCTGTTTTGTCATCCTGAGCGATAGCGAAGGATCTATTCAAGCAAGGTTCTTCGGGCTTCGCCCTCTTAAATGACAAGTAAAGTAATGTAATATTATTAATGTGTTGTATGTAAGCTGTAAAATACTTATTGCAACTTATATAGTTTCCAATTTTCAGGATGGAACGAAAACAATTGATGAAAGCCAATAAATAGCTATTTAAGGCCAAAATTCTACTGGAGTTTTTGATACTGCGTAGATATAAGGAATAATACATCATGTAAGTGGAATAATAAGGATTAATGTTAGTAGCAAAGGTTAATTATTAATATCCATTAAGGGAGGTTTTAAATCATGTCAGATAAGAAGCTTAGGAGAGAACTGACGTTTCTACATATGATATCCATAGCTTCAGGTGCAGTAATAGGCGGCTGGCTTGCGGAGGCCCCGTATTGGTTCTCGGTTACCGGAGCCGGGGGTGCAATTGTATTCCCGTTATTGGCAATATTGCTTATTCCCGTAGGGCTTGCATTTGCAGAACTTACCGCTATGTTACCCTTTACATCCTCAGTAGATATTTGGACAACAAATGCCTTCGGGCCTAGGGCAGGATGGGCTTCACAGTGGATGATGTTCTTAATACAAATAGTAGAACCGCCGTTGATGGCCTTTATATTTATAACGGCGATAAATTGGTTTATTCCAATACCGCCAGAGGCGACCACATTAGTAGCAATCATAATAGTGTTTCTCTGGTATGTAATATCTAATTTCAAGATAGGTTTAACCGGTACACTGGCAACGGTTTTTTTCTTTGCCATGGTGATAATTTCTGTAATTGTTGCATTAACACTGTTTACCAGCGGACATTGGTCTTACACTAACATTTCCCATCATGGCGGATTGTTCCCTAACGGTTTTAAGGGGATCTTTATTGCATTTGCAGTTTTCTCTTTAAAATTCATTGGTTTTGAGATGACGCCTACCATGATTGAAGAAACTAGATTCCCGGCAAGCCAAATGTGGAAGGTTATTCTATCAGCATTGTTTGTACCGGCAGTACTGTACTTTTTCGTAGTATTTGCTATGGCTGGGCTGGCACCATGGGGCGAAATTTCGGGTATGTCTATGCCTGAACCCGAGCTGGTTGCGAAATTCGGGCTGCCCGGAATAATAGCTATTGCGGCAATTTTTGCTGGCGTTTTACATGCACTTACAACATTAATGGGGTTTTGGACTTCTTCGGCAAGGGTTTTGTATGGAGCTGCCCAATTGAATCAGTTGCCTAAGTTTTTGATAAAACTAAACAAATATGGCCAACCCCATGTTGCGAATCTGTTTGTGTTATTGTTTTCAGTATTTTTCATTCTGTTTACAGGCACCAACTGGGTTCAGTATATTTATGCAGTATCGTGCATAGCGGCAGGAATAGTATATAGTCTATGTTGTTTAAATGTTATTGTTTTACGGAGAAAACACCCCGACTGGGAAAGACCATATAAGGCACCTGGCGGCGAAGGATTAATGATTATCGGGATACTGGTAGGCATATGGATTATTATTGGTTCAAGTTTAGAGCTGGACTTGAACGGATATATATCCCTTGCCGTATATTTTCTGATAGGAATAGCAATAGACTTCCTAATGGGCGCTCATAGGAGCAAGTATCCCGAAGAATACAAGTTCATAATCCTGACACCGGAGGATAAGGATAAGGCCGGAGACCTCTAACTTGAATATTACTCAATGACCTAATATAAATAACGTGATAAAAACTATGCACAGCTGTCATCCTGGGCGAAGCGAAGGATGTTGCGCAAGGGAAAAATCCTTTGGAAATTAAATTTTTATATTGGAGGTATTCTAAGTGAAGATAGTTTCAGGCGATAGGGTTATTTATAAGTTTTCACCGGATATGGAGGCGATAACAACAGTTTCACCGGGGGATGTGTTTAAAATAGAGACTAATGATTGTTTTTATCAACAGATTACCAGTGAGGAACAGGTTTTAACTGAAATTGATTACGACAGATTGAATCCAGCTACGGGACCTATATTTGTGGAAGGTGCTGAGCCCGGTGACCTATTGAAACTAAAAATTGTAAGTATAGATGTAAAAGATAGAGGAGTAGCTGCTGTTGTTCCAGATGAAGGTGCTCTGGGAGACCAGGTTACTAAGCCTATTATTAGGGTAATAGAAATTGAAGACGGGCATGCCATATTCCACGGGGTTAAATTGCCAATTAGACCGATGATTGGTGTAATAGGGGTTGCGCCCTTGGTAGAGGATGGCGAATGGGCAACAGACAGTCCATGGAAGCACGGCGGCAATATGGATACCACGGATATCAAAGCTGGTTCTACATTATATTTCCCGGTCGGTCAGAGGGGGGCATTATTGGCCTTGGGTGATTGTCATGCTATTATGGGGGATGGTGAGATTTGTTTTACTGGGCTGGAAATTCCTGCAGAGGTAGTTCTTGAAGTTGATTTGATAAAGGGCAAGGCAACTAAATGGCCTTTAGTGGAAACTGACCAGCATACTATGGTGATTTCCTCAGGCGATGATTTGGAGGAAGCTATATATGAGGCTGCCACTCAAGCTGTAAACCATATTAAGGATAGTCTGGGAATAGAGTGGGAGGACGCTTATATTATGGCAAGCTTATCGGTGGATTTAAAAATATCTCAAGTAGTAGACCCCAAAGCGACTGCAAGGGCGGCCATTCCAAAGTATGTGATACCTACACAAAAACTGATAGAGTCCATATAGACGTTGCGGTGAAGGAACCATTTTGAAAGGGCTGGTTCCTAATTTTCTCCCAGCTATATAACGTGTTAATAGAATTACATACTATGATGAATATGCCATGGAGGTTGCCGATACAAATATTTGTCCAGTAAAGTTATATGAAATACTCAAAACCAATCCATAGTTTTTAGAGCGTTACCATCTATTTTTACCCCCCATCGAATGATAATAACGAACTGAAGCTAGCCCGGGCAAAAGAACAGTTACTGTAAAAGAATTACAACCCCCGTCCTTTGATTTATTTGGTGATAGGGGGCTTTTACTTGTGTTATAATATGGATATATTATACACAGGGATTTTGGTGTATAATTAATGGAAGGTGAAAAAATGAGCCAAAGGGTTTTGCTTGAGATGGATATCCAGGGCCTCAAAGAAGTGGTAAAGGGGTACGGGTATCCGGCATACAGGGGAAAGCAGATTTGGGACTGGCTGTATAAGGGTACGTTTGAGATTACCGACATGAAAAACCTGCCCTGGCAGCTTCAAGAACGCCTGGCGATGGACTTTGTCACCGGGATACCCAGTATAATAAAAAAGCGGGTATCAAAGTTTGACGATACTATAAAGTACCTGCTTAAGTACCATGACGGTAGCATTGTTGAATGCGTGCGCCTTGTCTACCGGTTTGGCACCACCGTGTGCGTGTCCAGCCAGGTGGGGTGCCGGATGGGATGCACTTTCTGCGCCTCAGCAAAAGGCGGCCTGGTGCGCAGCCTTTCAAGCGGTGAATTACTGGCCCAGGTACTGACGGTACAAAGGGACACCGGGAAACGGGTTTCCAACGTGGTAATAATGGGAAGCGGGGAGCCCCTGGACAATTTTGATAATGCAGTGGGCTTTATCCGGATGCTGGGCCATAAAGAGGGCCTAAACATCGGACAAAGGCATATAACGCTTTCCACCTGCGGCCTGGTACCGGAGATAATACGGCTTGCTGATGAGGGGCTGCAGATAACCCTTTCGGTTTCACTGCACGCGGCGGACGATGCCACCCGTGCCCGCTTGATGCCTGTTGCAAAAAAATATAAAATAGAAGAGGTGCTGGAAGGTTGCAGGTATTATGCCCAGCGTACCGGTAGAAGGGTTACCTTCGAATACGCATTGGTGGAGGGCCGGAATGACCGGCCGGAGGACGCGCAAAGGCTAGCAAGCCTATTGAAGGGAATGCTGTGCAACGTTAATCTGATACCGGTAAACCCCGTTGAGGGCTCCGGATACAGGCAGCCTGACAGGAGTAGGGTAAGAGAGTTTAAGGATATGCTTACCCAAAGGGGTATCGCGGTTACCGTAAGGCGAGAGATGGGAAGAGACATTGCCGGGGCATGTGGACAGCTCAAGGCAGGATACATAAAGGAAGGAAACATTGGTAATTAGGGGGTGGACTGATGAAGGTCGGAGCTGCAACCGATATAGGGTTAAGCCGAATGATGAACCAGGACAGTTACTACTGCTCAAGCGGGTTAAAGGCCCCGCACCTGTATATCGTGGCTGATGGTATGGGCGGGCATAACGGTGGAGAGATAGCTAGCAAAACCTCCGTCGATACCGTAAAGTCCTTTATAGAAAGCTGCTACCAAGTGTCGGAATACGTAAACGACAGGCTGCTAATGATAAGGGACGCAATAACCAAGGCCAACAGTGTTGTATACAACCGTTCCCTGGAAGACCAGAACCTTATAGGGATGGGTACAACCCTTACAATGGCCCTTATCGAGGAAGGAAGGCTGTATATAGGGCATATCGGCGACAGCAGGATGTATCTTTTGCGGGGTGAAGAGTGCCGTAAGCTTACCGAAGACCATTCTCTTGTGGCACAGCTAATAAAAAACGGAAGCATTTCCCCGGAGGAGGGTGACTGTCATCCCCAGAAAAATGTAATTACAAAGGCTTTGGGTGTAGAGATGACGGTTGAGATGGACCTTGGCACCGAAATACTAAAGCAGGGGGACACCCTGTTGCTGTGCACCGACGGTCTTACCAACATGCTTGGCCTGGGCGAGATAATAAGGATTTGCAGCAA